>NZ_JANKBZ010000002.1:600000-835822 GCF_024623785.1 Archangium lipolyticum | reverse complement strand
GCGTGCTCTTCAGCGTGGCCGTGAGGATAGAGCGACTCAAACGCCTGGCCCGAGAGGCCCCGGAGCTACCAGCGGACGTGGAGCTGTCACGCTGGGAGATTCGGGGTCTGCAACTGCGCTACGACACCCAGGGCTTGCGCCGTGAGGACATGCCCAACATCGCCCAGGCCGTCTTGTGGATTGCTCGCCTGGGCGGCTACTCCAAATCCTCAGGAGGTCCGCCCGGCTCAATCACCATCGGCCGTGGTCTCAAAACCCTGGCCATCATCGCCGATGACCTCCAGCGTCTCCAGGAGCTGGGCCTGAAAATGTGACTAATGCTCAGCTCTGGGAGAGGGTTGGGGTGAGGGTCTACCGGCCAGCCCGAGCCCCTCCTGGGGGAAGCCACGGCGTCAACTGCCCATCACGGACCTGCCCTGTCCGACCATCGCCTCCGGACAACGCGCTCGCCAGATTGCACGAGACGACGCCCACCAGGGCGAGTCTGCGGCGAGGGATACGAACCCGGATGAGGAAGCTGGAAAGAGCCTTCGAGCAGGTCCTCTGGGCCAGCCGCTTCATCATGGTGGGCGGGGTCATCTTCAGCGCGCTGATGGCGGTGGGCGCCTTCTACATGGCGACGCTGGATGCCCTATCGCTGCCGGGACTGCTGCGCGACTACACGGGCGCGGTGGGTGGGGAGGGGGACCGAACGGAGCTGCGCGCCAAGATCCTCACGCTCATCGTCAAGTCGATGGACGGCTACGTCATCACGGCCATCCTGCTCATCTTCTCGCTGGGCCTGTACGAGTTCTTCATCGGGAAGCTGGAGGTAGCGCGTGAATCCCCCCTGGCCCCGCGCCTGCTCCACATGGGGGGGTTGGAGGATCTCAAGGGGCGTATCGCCAAGCTGCTGGTGCTGGTGCTCGTCATCGAGTTCTTCCAGCGGGCGCTGCAGCTGAGCTTCACGCATGCGCTGGACCTGCTGTACCTGGCGCTGGGCATCGTCCTGATCGGGCTGACGCTCTACCTGGGCAGGCTCAAGCCGAGAGGCTCCGACGAGGAGCACTGACGGGCCCCCCCTGGGAACGGACGGGGCCGAGGGTCTACGATTCCCCGGCCCATGGACCCCATCTTCACACCCGAGCAGCTCGCGGAGATCAAGGCCTACCACCTGCCGCTCTACATCCGGAGCGCGGTGAGCCCGGCAGTGTACCTGGGAGTCCTGCTGCTCATCCTGGGCGTGCTGGTGAGGCCCTTCTACCGGGGAGCCGAGGCATGCGCGGCCTGGCTGTCCCAGCGGCTCGCGTTCCTACGGACGGCGCCGGTGCTGCGCGTCGTCATCCAGGCCATGGACCGGCTCTGGGGCGAGCCGGGCTGGGGCGCGGCGATCCTCTTCGCGCTGTTCGTGGACCTCTTCCTCGAGCTCGTCTACGCCCCGTCGAACACGTACTTCGGCTACGTGCTGGAGCACCGCTACGGCATGTCGGCGTACACGCCGCTGCGGTACGCGCTGGACGAGCTCAAGGGCATCGCCATGGAGGGGGTGGCCACCTCGGCGCTGGTGCTGGGTCTATACGGGCTGGCGCGGCGGGTGAAGCGCTGGTGGCTGGTGCTGGGCATCCCCTCGGCGCTGCTGCTGTTGGTGGCCTCTGCGCTCGACCCGTATCGCAGCCGCGTCTTCTTCGACCAGGAACCGCTGGAGCAGGGCCCCTTGCGCGAGCGCATCACGGCGCTGATGGCGAGCGCGGACATCCCCTTCCAGGACGTGCTGGTGGAGAAGACGTCCGTGGCCAGCAAGCGCCTCCAGGCCTACTTCGCGGGCCAGGGCCCCACGCGCACCATCGTGCTCAACGACGTCCTGATCCACGAGCTCGCGCCGGACGAGCTGCTCGCCGCGGTCGCACACGAGGCGGGCCACGTCCACGAGCCGAAGTGGCCGGGGCGCATCGCCTCCTCGCTGGCGCTGGTGGCGCTGCTCTTCGCCATCGACCGGCTGCTGCGCTCCTCCGCCACGCGAGGCTGGTTCGGGACCACGCGCTTCGCGGACATCCGCACCCTGCCCCTGCTGTGGTTGCTCACCTTCGCCATCTTCTTCCTGAGCACGCCCCTGTCCGCGGCCTTCTCGCGCGAGCGCGAGCGCGAGGCCGATCGCTACGCCCTGCGCCTGACCCAGGACCCCGGCGCCTTCCGCCGCATGCTGGTGAAGGCCGCCCGGGTGAACAAGATGGACCCCGAGCCGCCGCGCTGGGTGGTCCTCAAGGGCCACAGCCACCCGCCCATTGGCGAGAGACTCGCCGCGGTACCACCCCCGGCGCCCGGCCCACAGGCCCCGCCCGCCGCGCGGGACGAGCCCTGAAAAAAGAGCGCCAGCGGGCGGGCCCACCTCCTCGGTGAAACCCACCCGCCGGCAGCTCCCGCCGGGCCGCATGACCCCTTGACCGCACCCCTCCGCGGCCCGGCGATTCCCACGGGCCCGGCCACTACGCCTGGGCCTTCGTCTCCTTCATCTTCTCCACGGCCGCCAGCGCGATGGCCTTCACCAGCGCCCTGGCCCGCCGGCCCGCCGACGTCTCCCCGTTCGGGTCCGCCTCCACCGCGTTGGCGATGTCCGTGAAGCCCTGCCGGTTGCCCTGCCGCAGGTACAGCTCGCCGCGGTTGACCAGCGCCACCGGGTTGCGCGGATCCCTCTCCAGCGCCGCCGAGTACTCGGTGATGGCGTCCTGCAGCCGCCCCAGCTTCTGGTACACCGTGCCCAGCGCCGCGCGGCTCGCCGTGTCCTTCGGGTTCCCCTCCACCAGCCCCTCGAAGAGGATGCGCGCCTCCTCGCACCGCCCCGCCGCCGCCAGGTCACACCCCACCTGCGCGATCGCCCTCGCCTCCTGGAAGGTCATCCCCTCCACCTCCGCCCAGGTCATCTCCCCTCGCACGAACGCCTTCAGCTTCTCCGTCGTCGCCGTATCCATGAGTCCTCCCTCGTACTTGATGACGCGTCCCATCTACGCCTCACGCGCTCCGCATGTTGGAGAGCGCCGTCTTGGCCATCTCGTTGAACTTCATGGACATCGTGCTCATCATCTCGAACATCATCTTCCGCTTCTCCATGAGCTGCTGGAGCCGCATCGTGATGCGCTCGATGTCGCGCTGGGCATCCGCGCTCGCCTTCTCGTTGCCCTTCTCGTTCGAGATGCCAGCCTTCTTGTCCTGGGCCGCCGCGAGGGCATCCATCGTGTCGAGGATCTCCCCGTCCATCCGCTCCGTGAGCGCCATGAGGATGGCCTGGATCTTCTCCTCGAGGCCCATGCGCGGGTCGTTGATGATGTTCTTGACGCTGGAGCTGGCCGAACCGCTGCTGGTGGACGGCGTCGACGACACCGGCTCATCGGTCCTCTTCCCACCGGCCGGAGGCTGGGTCCCGACGGGCTTGCCCGGCGGGGGCGGCGGCGCGGCCTGGCTCTCACCGCGCACGCCGTACTTCGCGATCCGCGTCTCCACGTCGCTCAGCGCCGCGCGCACGTCCTTCGTGCTGAAGGTGCCGTCCACGAACCCGCCCTTCTGGCTCGCCGTGTCGAGCTGGGTGCGGTACTCGGGATGGGCCAGCAGGAACCGCGCCGCGTTCCGCACCGACTCCGGCATGCTCGCGCTGTCGGCCACCTTCTCGAGCGTCTGGCGGGTGAACTTGCCGTTCTTCACGTTGTCCACCGTGTCGAACAGGGTGAAGTTCGCATCCAGCGTCTTCAGCGCCTCGCGGTACTCCAGGATGCTCGGGTCCAGCGCACCATCGGAGCGCACTTCGCCCGGCGCCGCGGAGCCCTTCGTCCCCTGCGTCGCCGGTGGGGCATCCTGGGTCGAGCCCTTTCCCCCCGGCTTCGCGTAGCCCTCGCAGGCCACCTTGTCGTCCTTCGAAGACACGAACTCGGTGACGGCCGCCTGGTTCTGCGACAGCTCCTTCGCGAGCCCCATCACGCCGTCGGCCGCCAGCAGCACGTTGCCCGTCACCGCCCCCGCCAGGGTCTTCGCCGCGTTGGTGATGACCGGCGGCAGTCCCACCGCGTTGCCCAGTGCATCGATGAGCCCGCCGCCCGAGAGAAAGTTCACACCGCCGCCGATGGCCTTCCCAAGACCCCCCAAGAAGTCACTCATGGATCCTCCCGCGCGATCCGAGAGGCTCCATGCCTCCTTCCGCCGCGCCGTGTTCCGCGCCCGACGCATTGCAGCGGCGATGCCGACTCCGGAGTGGGGCCCGACTCCAACGAATTCAGCGGGTTGGGACGCTCCCCTGGCCAGGCGACGTCCTGCCCCACGGACGGAGCGGTCCACGTCGGGAGATTGCGATTAGATTCCGCCGCGCATGCGCGCGCTCGGCCTCGACTACGGAACCAAGACCATCGGTGTCGCCGTCTCGGATGGGCTGGGACTCACCGCCCAGACGGTCACCACCATCCGCCGGACCAACCTCAAGGCGGATCTCGCCGCCCTGGGCGAGCTGGTCCGAGAGTACGAGGCCGAGCGCTTCGTCGTCGGGCTCCCCCTCAACATGGACGGCTCCGAGGGCCCTCGCGCCGAGGCCACCCGCAAGTTCGTGGACGCCCTCACCCAGACGCTCGGCCTGCCCGTGGAGCTGTGGGACGAGCGCCTGTCCACCGTGGCCGCCCAGCGCACCCTGCTCGAGGCGGACCTGTCGCGCGCGAAGCGCCGCGAGGTCATCGATCAGATGGCCGCCCAGTTCATCCTCCAGGGCTGGCTCGATGCCCGGCGCCCGGCGCACGAGGAGCACGAGGCCTACGATGACGACCCGGAGACGTGAGTGAGGAGAGTCCGTGCCGTCCTGCGGCCCGGGAAACGCCCTCCCCCTACCTTCCTCCACGGCCTTGAGAACGGGTGCAGCGGGGATGCTCTCTCTTCGAGCCGGGGTGTCCACCTTTGGAAAGCAAGGGACTGATCCCTTTTCCTCCAGAGGTGGGCCATGGCGACGACGACACAGGACAGAGCACGATTGGGCTTCCTGGCGGGCCCTCCAGTGAAGGTGAGCTGGGGCTCCATCTTCGCGGGGGCCGTGACCGCGCTGGGGTTGTGGGTGTTGCTGTACGCGCTGGGTCTGGCCCTCGGGTTGTCCTCCATCAATCCGCAGGACACCGGAAGCGCGAGGTCCTCCGGCATCTTCACCGGCATCTGGAGCCTCGTGTCACCGTTGATCGCCCTCTTCGTGGGCGGCATCGTGGCCGGACGCGGTTCGGGGGCCCAGACGAAGGCGAGCGGAGGCATCCACGGGCTCGTGATGTGGGGTCTCACCACGCTCGTGGGCCTCTGGTTGCTCGGCAATCTGGTGTCCGCCCTGGCTGGCGGCCTGTTCTCCGTGGGCAAGACGGCTGTCCAGGCCACCGGCTCGGCGGTGTCGGCGGGGGCCTCCCAGTCCGGAGACCTCGGCCAGGTGGCCCGCGGCTTCGGGCTCGATGCCGATGATGCCCTGCGCCCCGTCAACGAGCGCCTGCGCGCGGAAGGCAAACCCCCGGTGACGGCGGACCAGCTCCAGGCCGCCACGAAGGACGTGGTGCAGACGGCGGTGCGGCAGGGCCGGCTCGACCGGCAGATCCTCGTGAGCTCCATCGCCCAGAACACGGCCCTCTCGCGCGCGGATGCCGAGGATGTGGCGAGCCGGATCGAAGCGCAGTTCAACAGCGTCCAGGCCCAGGCGGGTCAGGCGGCCCAGACAGTGCAGACTGGCGCGCTCCAGGCGGCGGATGCCACGGGCAAGGCGTTCTGGGGCGTCTTCGGCGCCCTCTTCCTGGGGCTCATCTCCGCCATCCTCGGGGCCACGGTGGGCGTGAGCAAACACCAGCGCATCTACGCCGAGGGCGCGGTGGTGACTCCGCCACCGGAGGGCGGTCTGCCTCCCACGCGCCGCGAGGTGTACCCGTAGGCGCACCGACGCGATGAAGCACGGCGGCGGGCCCGGGGCGTCACTCCGCCCCACTCGCCGCCAGATCCGAACCGCCCGGATTCCTGGCCGATACCTGGAACGGAATGCGGCCGGACAACCAACGCGCTCCTGTGCCCCGGGACAACAGTCCCCATCCTCACTCCTGGCCGCCGCGCTCGTCTCCCCTCCCCTGGCACCCGCCACGAACGACGGGGAACGGAAGGAGCGCGGTCCGCCAACGTGACCACGAAACAGGAGGCAGCCATGTTCCAGCGCAGTCAGTTGAAGGAAGGCATGACGGTCCGCAGCTTCGACGGCGAGAAACTCGGCAGGGTGTTCGCCTTGAGCGACGACGCGTTCCACATCGAGAAGGGTCTCTTCTTTCCGAAGGACTACCTCGTGCGGTACGCGGACGTCTCCGACATCCGCGATGGAGAGATCATCCTGCTACACGGACGGGAGAGCCTCCGCCGCCTATCCGGCGACGAGAAGTACAGCACGGCGAGCGGGCTGGGCACGGACACGACGGCTGGCATGAGCACGGGTGCGGCGAGTGGTCTGGGCCTGGGCGCGACGGATACCGGACTCAGGGCGGATGCGAGCACCACCCGCACCGAGCGCTCCTGGGAAGGCCGCGACACGGACGAGGTCGCCATCCCGGTACACAAGGAGGAGCTGGACGTCGCCAAGCGCGAGGTCCAGGCCGGAGAGGTGCGCATCCACAAGGATGTGGTGGAGGAAGTGAAGACGGTGGACGTCCCGGTACGCCGCGAGCGCGTCCGCGTGGAGCGCCGCGACGTCAACCCGGACCGGCCCGCGATGAACGCCTCCTTCCAGGACGAGACGGTGGTGGTGCCCGTGCGCGCCGAGGAGGTGGACATCCACAAGCGCGCGGTGGTGGATGAGGAGGTCGTCATCCACAAGGACGCCATCGAGGAGGAGCGCCGGGTCGCGGAGCCGCTGCGGCACGAGGAGGTGGACGTCCGCACGTCGGGGGAGACGGAGGACTCGCGCAAGCTGAACCTCGGTCCCGATGACGATCCGCTCCTGCGCCGACGCTGACAGCCCGGAGGCAGACCCGTGCGGGTTCATGGGCGACCAGGCAATCGGGGGCACGGTGGCCCCAGACCCGCACGAGCCAACATTCGTCCCATTCCCTCCTCCCACCTGGGAGAAGCACTCCGCCAGGGCGCATCCAGCACTACGCCCAGCGAGTGCCCGACGTGCCCAGGTTGGGGGGGAGGAACGCAAAACCACACTTATGACCGAGCCCCCGAGCTCCAGGCCCATCCTGGTCATCGATGATGACCCCGACATCCGCGAAGCCGTCCGAGAGGTCCTGGAGTTCGATGGCCACGAAGTCGTCCTCAAGGCGAACGGACGCGAGGCGCTGGAGGCACTCCCCCACCTGACGCAGCCGTGCCTCGTGCTGCTGGACATGATGATGCCGGTGATGGACGGCGCGGCGTTCCTCCAGCACTTCCGGCGGATTCCCGACTACAACACCGTCCCCGTCATCCTCTGCACGGCGAGCATCCATGCCCCCCCGCCCGGAGCGCAGGGGCTCCTCGGCAAGCCCTTCGAGCTGGATGCCCTGCTGGCCATCATCCAGGAGCACTGCCACTGACCGCTTCGCCACGGGCTTCCGGAGCGCCTCCCACATACCGGGGCAGCCGGACGGTGAAGGTCGTCCCGTCCCCCTCGTGGGAGCGCACCTCGACGGTGCCACCATGGGCCTCGGCGATGCGCTGGACGATGAAGAGGCCCAGCCCCAGGCCCGAGCTCGGGTGGCCATCACCTCCCATGGCCCGCCGGAAGGGCTCGAAGATGCCCGACAGCAGCTCGCACGGAATGGGCGGCCCCTCGTTGTGCACCTCTACGCGCACAGTGTCGCCCTCGTCGTACAGCGTGAAGTCCACCCGCGTGTCCGGAGGGCTGTAGTCGAGCGCGTTCTTGCCCAGGTTGCCCAGGAGCTGGGCCAGCCGGTCCGGGTCCCACGCCCCCCGGAAGGAGCCCTCCGCCACCAGCCGCAGCTCCCGTCCGGGATGGCTGATCTCCAGCTCCTCCACCACGTGACGGCACTGGTGCCTCAGGTTCATCGGCTGGCGATGGATGGGGATGCCGCCCCCCAGCCGCCCCCGCGTGAAGTCGAGCAGCTCGCCGATCATCCGCCCCATGCGCTCGCCACTCGCGGCGATGCGGCGCACGGTCTTCAGCCGGTGGGGGGGAAGGTCATCGGCGTGCAGCAGCGAGTTGGCGGACAGGAGGATGGCGTTGAGCGGGTTGCGCAGGTCGTGCGAGACGATACCCAGGAAGCGCTCGCGGAACTCCGCCGTCTGGCGCAGCGTCTCCTCCTGGCGCTTGCGCTCGCTGATGTCCATGACGACGCCTCCCACGCCGAACACCCGCCCGTCCCGTGCGCGCACCGGGAAGTAGTCCCCCGCCCAGTGGTGGAGGGCACCCGGGTCATTCGCGGGGGCCCCGCTGAACTCGTGTCCCCGGACCGCCTCGCCCGTCTCCAGCACCCGCCGCATGAGGGACTCGATCACCGGCGCACTGGCGGGGACCACCTCGGACACACTCTTGCCCAGGTGGGCCTCCACGGGCAGGCCATTGGCGGAGGCCAGCGCCTCGTTGATGCGCACGTAGCGCAGCTCCGTGTCGAGCAGGGCCAGGCCCGCGGGAGCCGCCTCCACCAGGGCATCCACCTGCGCCTCCCGCAGGAGCCGCTCGGTCTCGTCCCGGGCGATGACCACGGCCCCGGCCCGGGAGCCATCCGGCAGGCGCAATGGAGAGATCGTGCCCACGCAGGTGCGCACCGCGCCATCCGGGCGCCGCACCTTCCACCGGGCATCGCTCACCGCCTCCCCCTGAAGCGACCAGTAGAGGAATGACTCCTCCAACGGCAGGGGACGCTCGTCCAGGGTGAGCAGTCCGTAGGACTCGGTCCACTCGGAGGGACCCACCTCCTTCAGGCCGATGCCCATCAGCCGCTCGGCCTCGGCGTTGACGATGCGCACCACCCCCCGCGCGTCCACCATCACGATGGCGTCGCCGCTCTGCTCGATGATGAGGTGCAGCAGCTGCTTGTGCTCCTCCGCCTCCTGGCGGGCGGCGCGCTCACTCGTGGCCAGCTGCGTCTGCACGACGAGCGCGGTGGTCCGGCTCACCATGGCCCGGAAGAGCAGCTTGTCCTCGTTGGAGAACTCGAAGGCCGTGCGGCTGCCCATGTGCACCACGCCGATGACCTCGCCGCCGTACAGCAGCGGAACCCCATAGAGGGCGCGAGTGCCCCGGGCCCGGATGGCCTCGCTCCTCACCAGGGGATCCGTCGCCGCCGAGCGCAGCTCCACCGGGCGCCCCTCCGCGGCGATCTTCCCGCAGAAGCCCTCACCCACCCGAGAGGTGAAACCGGAGGTCACCTCGTCCTCCAGCCCCACCGAGGCGCGCACCCGGAGGAGGTCTCCCTCGCGCAACATCAGGCTGACGGAGTCCACCGCCTCGGTGGTCTCCAACATGACGCGCAACAGCTTGGGCAGGAAGGTGTCCAGGTCCTCCGTGCCGAGCGCCGCCTCGGAGATGCGGTCGAGCGCCACCAGGGTGCGCTCACGGGCCTTCGCATAACGGGAGACGGCGGCGGCCACGGCCTCGTCGAACGTCCGGTTGAAGTGCAGCATCTCCCGCATCGCCAGGGCCATGTGCTCCGCCCCGGCCGAGGCCACATGCTCCCCATAGAGCTGGAGGACACAGGCCCGGAGCAGGGCGTACTCCTCGGCCACCGCGTCCAGGTCGAAGCCCGAGTCCAACCGCTCCAGCGCATGCACCTCCGGCACCGCCTCGAGCGTCGGATGCTCGTCCGTCTGGGCGCTCTCCACCACATGGGCCATGCGCTCCAGCAGCTCCGGGAGGTGATCCAACAACCGGGGCCGCGAGAGATCCCGCGTGTAGGGCAGCTGGCGTACCTCCACCTCCCAATGCGACAGGATGTGGGAACCGTGCCGCCGGATGAAGTCTCCCAGACCGCCCCGCCCCTGCTCCCCATCGACTCTGTCGTGCTTGACCATGCGCAGAGGGGGAAACGCCCGCCGGACCGCGTTTTCAGCGGCTTCCTCCCGGGTCCCCGGTTGCCCGCTCCTGGGGTAGGCGGCCAGGCGTCGCACCGTTTGAAGGTTGAAAGCGATTGAAGGCAGCCGGTCGAGCGCCGTCCGGGTTGAAACTCATTCGTCGGATGCCCAACGGGTGCGAGAGATCCGCGCCGGAGAGGAGCGCCCCTCCTGGCACAGGAGGATTGCCTGCCCTAGCTTCGCGTCTCGGGGGGCACGGGGGAGATGCGCAACTTCAACCCTCAACGACAGCCGTACACCGTGGACATCGCACCGGCGGCCTGGCGTCAGCTCGGCGCGGTACCGGGGGAGATCTTCCAGCGCATCCGGCGCGAGCTGGACGCCCTCGCCGCCCTGTCGACGCAGCGGCCCCCGCCCGGCCTGGAGGCATTGATGCACTCCAGCCTCCCCACCCTGTCATTCTTCGTCGAACGCTTCGTGGTCATCTACGAGATCGACGATGACCGCCAGGTCGTCACCCTCCTGGAAGTCTCCCAGCGGCTGCCCATCGACTCCGAGCCGGAGGATGGAGGATAGAACTTCCAGGAGGAGTGACTCCCGCCGCCGTTGGGACTGGTACAGGGGGCCGAGCATCCACATCGTCTGGGCTCGGGAACCAACTGAATGCCCAGGGTCGCTGACTTCATCGAGAAGAACCGCGAGCAGCTCATCGAGCGCTTCGTGCGGGAAGCAGGCAAGCTGGAGTCCGCCCGGGGGCTCAAACCCCATGAGCTCGTGGACACGCTGCCCGAGTATCTCTCGACGCTGACGGCCATCTCCCGCCAGGGACAGCGGAACGAGCCGGAGAAGACGAGGAAACGGCTGGAAGAGACGCACATCAGCCTGCGCCTGCGGCACGGCTACAACCAGGAGGAGGTCACGGGAGAGTACGTCCTCATCGGCCGGCTCATCACCTCCCTGTGGGAGGGCCTTCCACGAGAAGAGCAACCCCACCCGGAGGACGCGGCGCTTCTCTTCGCGGAGCTCCAGGATGCGATGAACCAGGCGGTGGCCACGTTCAGCGGCTACTCCCTGGAGGACCGGCAGCGGGAGAAACGCGCCCTGCGCCGCCTCGACGCGCTCGCGTCCGAGCTCATCGGAGACGCGGAGAACCCGCCTCCCCTCCACGAGCGGCTCGGGGCCCTGGTGGAGGTGGTGCAACAGGCCATGAAGGCGGACGGAGCCGCGCTCCTGCTCGTGGACCCGGGCGGCACGAGGCTCCTCCCCACCACGTCCACCGGCGCGTGGAGCACCGGGGCCGCCACCGACCCGGTCCCGGTGGACTCCAGCTCCTTCGTGGCCCGGGTGGCTGCCTCCGACGAGGCCGTGGAGCTGGCGGACGCGGCGAGCACCAACCTCGAGGTGCCCGAGACCGTTCGCCGAAGCGGCGTGCACTCGCTGCTGGGCCTGCGGCTGTGGCCGCACGGCAAGCTCCTCGGGGTGCTCTACATCGGCACCACGCAGCTCCGTCCCTTCGAGCCCCAGGCGAGGCGCTACCTCGAGACGCTGGTGGAGTACCTCTCCGGCATCATCGAGAAGGCCCTCCTGCTTCAGCGCTTCCGCCAGGCCAACGAGCGGCTGCGCCAGTCCGAGACGCGCTACCGGCTGGCGACCGAGGCCATCAGCGATGCCGTCTGGGACTGGGACCTCCTGACGGATGGCCTCTCCTGGGGCCCGGGCGTCGAGAAGCTCTTCGGACACACCCGCGAGCAGCTCGGCGGGCACATCTCCGGCTGGTACGACCACATCCACCCCGAGGACCGGGAGCGGGCCGTCCAGAGTATCCACGCGGCCATCGACGGCGAGGCGGAACGCTGGCGGGGCGAGTACCGCTTCCGCCACCGGGACGGGCATTACGTCGATGTCACCGACCACGGCCTCATCGAGCGGGACGCCAAAGGCAGGGCCTTGCGGATGGTGGGGGCGATGCAGGACGTCACCGCACGCAAGGCGGCGAGCGAGGCGCTCCGGGCGAGCGAGGACCGGCTGCGTCAGACGTTGCGCGCGGCGGAGCTGGGCACCTGGGACATGGACCCCGTGACGGGCGCGCTGCGCTGGGACGAGCGGTGCAAGGCCCTCTTCGGCATGCCACCCGAGGCGGAGGTGACGTACGACTCCTTTCTCGAGGGAATCCATCCGGAGGATCGCGAACGCACGAATGGGGTGGTCCAGCGGGCGCTGTCCGGGGAGAACGGGGGGGAGTACGACACCGAGTTCCGGACGAGGGTGCCAGACTCGGGAGTGGAGCGCTGGCTGCGCGCGACCGGCCGGGTCTTCTTCGAGGAGGGCCGGGCCGTGCGCTTCATCGGCACCATCCACGACATCTCCGACAAGAAGCGTCAGGAGGCGGAGAGGCGGACGCGGGCGGAGTTCGAGGAGCAGCTCATCGGCATCGTCTCGCACGATCTGCGCAATCCCCTCAATGCCATCAACCTGTCGGTGGCGGCGCTGCTGCGCAATGAAGACCTGAGCGAGCGCCAGGCGAAGGGCATCGCGCGCATCGCGGCGGCGGCCGAGCGGGCGACGCGGTTGATTCGCGACCTGCTCGACTTCACCCGGGCGCGGCTCGGAGGGGGCATCCCCATCGAGCGCAAACCCTTCGATCTCCACCTCCTGACCCGGCAGACCGTGGAGGAGGTGCGGTTCGCCCACCCGGAGCGGGAGGTGGAGCTGGTGCAGAGCGGCCAGGGCCGGGGCGAGTGGGACGGGGATCGGCTGGGGCAGGTGGTCACCAACCTGTTGAACAACGCACTGACCTACAGTCCGCCAGACACGCGCGTGCGCGTGGAGACGCGCGGTGAGGACGGCACCTTCCTCCTTCGCGTCCACAACGAGGGTAAGCCCATCCCCGTCGAGCTTCTCCCGCGCCTGTTCGAGCCGATGATGCGCGGCACGAGGAAAGGGGACACGTCGAGCCGGAACATCGGGCTGGGCCTCTACATCGTGAACCACATCGTGCAAGCGCACGGCGGCATGGTGGAGGTCTACTCCACCGAGGCCGAGGGGACGACCTTCACCGTCCGGATTCCCCGCGGAGCCGCTTCCTCCTCGAAGAGGAGATCCGCCGTTTGACCGTCTTGCGCGTATAGGCGGCGAGCTCCCCGGAAAGCACAAGGGAGAGTGTCCGTGTCATGGCTTTTCCTGGAGGGCCGAACCTGCTCGCGCGGCCGCGGACCGGTCACGCACGGCCTTGAACTCAGACCCTGGCTTCCAGTTCGGCCAGCGATTCGAGCTCGCCAGGTCGCGGCCCAGCTCATAGAGCAACTGCATGTCCTGGGCGGCGCCGCGCAAGTCCCAGTCGGCGCGCCACGCGTCGCAAGGCTTGTGGTAGCAGCGCGCGGTGTAGTCCGCGACCCAGCGATCTCCCGCTTCCCTGCCCCCGTTCACCAGGTCCGCGCCACCACCCAATCCCATCAGTAGCAGCACCGGCACGCCACGCCTGGCCAGGGAGAAGTGGTCGGCGCGGTAGAACAGACCCCGCTCGGGTTTCGCATCCGGCGTCACCGTGCGCCCCTGCTTCGCGGCGGCCTGGGCGAGCGCGTCCTCGAGCTCGTTCTGACCATGGCCCACCAGCACCACGTCACGGGAGGGCCCCGCCGTCTGCAACACATCCATGGTCAGGTTGGCCACCATGGTGTCGAGGGGCTGGAGCGGATGCGCACCGTAGTACTCCGAGCCCAGCAGGCCCGGCTCCTCGGCGGTCCAGGCGGCGAAGAGGAGCGAGCGCGCGGGCCGGGGTCCCGCTTGGAACGCGCGGGCGATCTCGATCAGTCCGGCCAGGCCAATGGCGTCATCCACGGCGCCGCGGCGGATCCTGTCGCCCGAGGCATCGGCGGGACCGATTCCGTAGGCATCCCAGTGGGCCGCGTACATGATGGACTCGTCCGGGCGTTCCTTCCCCGGCAGGCGCCCAATCACGTTGTGGCTGTCGGCGCGCGTATGGATCAGGGCGTAGTCCGCGCTGAAGCTGGCGCCCTTGAGCGCCACCGGCTTGAAGCCCGCCTTGCGCGCCTCGAGCTTCAGCGTGTCGAGCGACAGTCCCGAGCGGGAGAACAGCTCGACGGCGACGTCGCGCTGGAGCCAGCCCTGCAACAGCACCTTCTCCTTGGTGGGGTTGGCGCGGACGATGTCGAAGCTCTCGCCGGTGCCGGACTGGAGCGTGGACCAGCCATAGCCCGCCCCCGGCGTCTCGTGGATGATCAGCGCGCCGAGCGCCCCCTGCCGCGCCGCCTCCTCGAATTTGTAGGTCCAGCGGGCGTAGTAGGTCGCCGCCCGGCCCCCGAACCTGCCAAGGACGGGCTCTCCCTCCTGGGCCTCGAAGTCCGGATCGTTGATCAGGAAGACGGCGATCTTCCCGCGCAGGCTCACGCCCTTGAAGTCGTTCCACTCCCGCTCGGGAGCCGAGACCCCGTAACCGACGAACACCAGCGGGGCCTTGTCGATCTTCACGCGGTCCACGGGGCGCAGGGTGGTGACGATCGCCTCCTGTCCCTGGCGCAGCGGGGTCGTCTTGCCTCCGGCACGCAGGCTCAGCCTGGCGTCACCGTTGCGCACCTGGAAGTGGACCAGGGGCACCTTCTGCGTCCAGCCGCCGTTCTCGCCCCCGGGTTCCAGGCCCACGGCCTTGAACTGGCTGATGAGGTACTCGACAGTCCTGGCCTCGCCCGGCCCTCCCGGTGCACGGCCGGCGAACTCGTCGGAAGCGAGTGTCTGGATGATGCGTGACACCCGGGCCGGATCGATCGGCCCCGAGTCCTGCGCCCGGCTCACCTCCGCATGCAGCAGACAGACCACGAGGACCAGGGCACCAGGGGGGACGCGCATCGACACTCTCCGGGAAGTCGGGAGCGCGACCCTAACGTGAACCCGGGGTGGAGGGGTGCTCCGAGGAGCACCTCACCGGGAGGGGACCGGTGCCGCCGCCACCAACTGCGCGAGCAGCTCGCCCTTCTCTCCCTCGGGGATGAGCGTCACCTTCGCGGCGCTCTCCTGGAGCCGCTGCACCTCGAGGATCTCGAACATCGCCGACGCGACGGCCGGGTCCTCGGAGATCCGCTGCAACGCCGCGCCGACGATCCTCGGACGCAGGGCCGCCGCCTTGGCGAACTCGATGGCGGCCTGCCGCTCGGCGGTGCTGGTGATGATGCTCACCTGGTTGGCTCCGTCCTGGCGGATGGCCGAGGTCACCTGCCTCAACCGGTTCACCACCTTCTCCTCGATCTGGCGGATCATCCCCACGTCACGGAAGTGCACCTTGCGGATGTAGACCGAACCGAGCTGGTAACCGTAGGCATGCGACATGGGAGAGACCTCGGTGCGTACCGTCCGGCTCATCCCGTGCCGGCTCTCGAGCATGGTGGCCAGCTTCATGTTGGACAGGCAGCGCACGGTGGCGTTGCTCACGTTGGCCGCCAGCGAGCCGCGCGGATCCGCGTTCTCGAACAGGTACTTGAGGGGATCCGAGATGAACATCTCGTACCAGATGCCAATCCCCATCGGCGCGCCCTCCTCGGAGTTCACCGCCTGGCTGCGCAGGTACTGCTGGTCCAGCCGCAGGTCGAGCACGTGGCAGCGTCCCACCCAGTTCACCAGGAGCGCCTTCCACCCGAGCCGGGCCCAGAGGAAGTGCAGCCCAGGCTCGTCGAGCACGGCCACCACCTTGCCCAGGAACACGTAGACCCGGCACGTGCGCTCCTGCACGGTGACGTAGAGGCCGAACATCCGGCACAGACCCAGGAAGATGGGCTCGCCCACCGCCATGATGACGAAGCCGAGGATGGCGCCCATGAGGAAGCCCATCATGACTTCACCCCCAGCACGACCTGGCTCGCCTTGGAGAAGAGGCCGAGGCGGGTGTTGCGCAGGTAGGCCTCCAACGCGCCGGGTCCGCTCTGGTGGAGCATCGAGAGCTGCGCGGCCAGGGCGGTCAAGGGCTCCACCTCGGCCTGGGCCTTCAAGGTTTCGATCTCCACGGCCCGGCGGGACTGGACGATCTTCTGGTCCGCCGCCGCCTGCGCGAGGCTGATGTCCGAGGAGACGTGGTTGTGCGCGGTGTTGATGGCCGCGAGCGCCGACTCCACCTCCGCCGGGGGATCGATGCCGGTGATGAGCGAGGCATCCAGGACGATGCCGTAGCGCGACAGGCTGCCGCGGCACTCCCGGTCCATGTGCTCGTTGAGATCGCGCAGGTTCTTGCGCAGGTCGTTGATGGAGACACCGGAGACGGCCGTCGCCTCGACGGCCTGCAGGGTGCCCTCCTCGGCCAGGTGCGGAGGTGGTGCCTCGAAGCTGGCGATGCGCTCGCGCAGGATGGAGATGAAGTAGCCCATCACGTGCGCGATGGGGTTCTTCACCGCGAAGAGATAGGCATAGAGGTTCTGCTCGGAGACACGGTAGCGCAGCTGCCCGGTGAGGCCGGTGTTGAGCTGGTCCTTGGTGACCGCCTCGAGCACCGTGCCACTCTGGTTGGCGCTCGGGGACTCGGGGTCATGGGCCATGCTGAGCGTCTGGGTGGACACCGACACCTTGACCACCCGCTCCCAGGGCCATTTGAAGTAGGGGCCGCCCGGCTGGATGACCTCGAGCTGGGGATAGACGTAGCGGTCCTCATCCGCGCGAGCCAGGCCCTCGCTGACGGGACCCCGCTTCGTCGTGGGCTCCCCGGCGAGCCTCACCGCGCGTCCGAAGCGCACCTTCACCGCGCGCTCGCTCTGGTCCACGGTGAAGAAGCCGGTGAGCACGCAGCGCATCACGAACCAGCCCACGGCTCCAAAGACGATACCCGTGCCCAGACCCGCGAGCTCGAGCCCCAGCGCTTGCAGCAATTCCATCGGCCACTCCTCGGAAGGTGTCGCGAACGAGCGGACATCATCCGTCGTGCATTGCCAAGCCCGAATGTCCCAGCTTGCCTCTTCAACCTCCCCTCTCCGACAATCCGTGCCCATGGCTCCTTTCAATCGACGATGGGCTCCCACCCGGTGGCTCTGGCTCGTGGCGCTCACGCTGACGGCGTGCACCGGCCTGGACTTCGGTGGAGACGACGGAACGGGGGAGCCCACCCAGATGGAATGCACCACGGAGCTGCGGCCCTACTTCGATGGCGAGGGGTGCTGCGGCGAGCCGGTGGGAGAGCCGCTCTGCTACACCGGGCAGATCGCATTCTGCGAGGTTCGCGACGCCCGCCACGAGCCCATCCGCTGCTACTACAAGCACAACGGCGTGAAGCTGCGCTGCGGCAGTTGCAGGAACACGAACGACTGCGTGGCCGAATCAGTCCGGGTGTGTGCGGCATGACGCGCCCACGTCAGAGCTCCGACAGCCCCCTGACCCGCCCCACCCCGTGAAGCTCGAGCGCCACGTCGGAGGACTCTCGCTCGCCCGCAAGGCCAACTACCTGCGCGCGCGGGGCTGGCATGAGGAAGAGGGCGGCTGGTCGAGCGGGATCTTCGGCCTGCTGCCGATGGCCAAGGCCGTTCACCACCAGCTCACCGACGACCTCAGCCAGGCGCTCCGCGAGCGTGGGTGGCAGGTGCTCGGATTCTCCGAGCGGGGTTATGTGCGGATGCGCGATGGCGAGGGCGGCAAACCGTGCTCGCTGCCGAAGGCGCTGCGCATCCAGGCCCGCCGCGAGAAGCGGCCAGTCGCCGAGCTGACCTACGAGCTGTTCCTCGCGGCACTGCTCGAGGAGGATGGCCCACCCCGTCCATGACCCAGACACGGGTCCGTCGCTCTGAGCGCGCCCGGGAGCACGCGCCTTCCTGATCCACCGTCAGGCACGGAGGGGCCGCTGCGTCCCTGGAAGTAGCGGACGCTCCGGCGTCCACGACCGCGGCTGCTGACCCGAGGTCTCGAATCCATTCGTCCAGGTCCCCCGTGCCCCTCCGGGCGCGGGCCAGATTCCGAGAAGGTCATGCAGCCGAAATCGAACCGGCTCCTGCGGGCACTCGCCCGTGAGGGGCTCGATGTGACGTACGACGGTCGTGTCTACACCGTGCGCCTCCAGGGCGACACGAACGCGCCTCCCGCCGAGGTGCTCCTCCCACCCGACCTGCCCGTGGAGGGCAAGGCCTTCCAGCAGCTCGCCGCGCTCGCCGCGCTGAAGCACCCGGGCGGCGGCACCGTGAAGCGCGTGCGCGCCACGCCGGACTTCCACCCGGGAGACTCCGGGGTGGCCATCGGCTCGGTGGTGCACACGGAGGGACTGGTGGTGCCCGGCGCGGTGGGCACCGATATCAACTGCGGCATGCGCCTGCACGTCGCGGACATTCCCGTGGAGGCCTTCCTCGCCCGCCGCGATGCCTTCGTCGAGCGGATGAAGGGCCACTACTTCTTCGGCACGCGGGACGTGGCGCTGGGCTCGCGCGCGGTGGAGGCGCTCCTGCGCGACGGCCTGCCCGGCTGGCTCCTGGAGACACAGGAGCAGCCGCTGGGCATGGTGACGAAGGCGGACCTGGGGCAGCTCGACCGGGAGTCCACGCGGGTGTACCTGGGTGGAGCGCTCGAGGGAGACCCGGCCTGGGCGCCCACGGGGCTGCGCCGGGAGGGCGTGGTGCGCGACCCCGGCCTGGCCACCATCGGAGGGGGCAACCACTTCGTCGAGGTGCAGCGGGTGGAAGCGGTGGTGGACCGCGCCCGGGCGTGGGAGTGGGGTGTGCGCGAGGGACAGCTCGCGTTCATGGTGCACTCCGGCTCGCGGGACATGGGCAGGCACGTGGGGCTCACGTGGCAGGAGCGCGCGAGGGCGGCGTGGCCGGTGGGGGCGCCCTTTCCGGAGAGCGGGATTCTTCCGCTGGCGGACCCGGAGCAGGTGCGCGAGTACCTCCGGGCCGAGGCCACGGCGGCCAACTACGCCTTCCTCAACCGGCTGCTGCTGGCGGAGCTGTTGCGGCTCACCCTGCGGGAGCTGTTCGGGGACGTGGAGGCGCCGCTCGTCTACGACGTGCCGCACAACATCACCCTGCCCTGGGAGGGTGGGTGGCTGGCTCGCAAGGGGGCATGCCCGGCGGAGGCGGAGCAGCCGGTCATCATCCCCGGCTCCATGGGGGCGGCGTCCTATCTGATGGTGGGGCTGGGCAACGAGCGGGCGCTGGCCTCGGCGTCGCACGGGGCCGGGCGGGCGCGCTCGCGCTTCTCCATGGCGCGGGGCGGAGCGGATCACCGGGAGGAGGCGCTGGGCCTGACGGGGGTGGACTGCATCACCCTGCGGGCCGAGCGCCGCATCGAGGAGGCTCCGGCGGCCTACAAGCCCATCGGCCCGGTGGTGGCCTCGCAGGTGGAGGCCGGCATCGTCCGGGAGGTGGCGCGGATGAGCCCGCTGATGACCTTCAAGGCCTGAGGCGGGGGGGGCTCACGGCGTCTCGCCGAGCGAGCGCAGCAGGTTGCGATAGGCGGCGGCCTGGTCTGAATCCGGCGCGTGCGCACCCCATCGAAGGCCGGGCCGATCAGGTCATGCATGGCCTCGAGGTCACCCGTGGAGTCCGCGGCGAGCCCCTTGTCCAGGGAGGAGAGGATGTCGCCGAACCGCTCGGGGGGCAGGCCGTACATCTTCCGGACGCCGTCGAGCTGGTGGATGTAGCGGGCCCCATCGGGCGAGCACAGGAGCATCCGCATCAACGCCGGATCCTGCTGGGCGAGCTTCATCGCGGAGTCGCGGTCCAGCTTCGTCTGGTCCAGCGCCTGGAGCGCGTCCTCGCGGGCGTGGAAGATGATTCCGCCCACCTCCTCGCCGAAGCACTTCATGAGCAGCTGCTGCATCTGCTCCGAGTCCTTCCAGTTGCGCTCCAGCCCCTTGACCACTTCCGCCCCGAGCGTCAGCACCAGCGAGCCCGCGCCCAGCGCCGCCGCCAGACCGCCCGTGGAGGCGAACACCGCGGCCCCGCCCGCCACGATGGCCGTCACGTCTCCCGCGATGCTCATGGTCGACGAGAGGCTCCAGTCGAACTTGGAGACGTTCTGCACGAGCGAGATGCCACCGGCGAGGATGCCCATCACCGGCCCCACCTTCGACAGGGCCTTCTCGCTCAGCTCCAGTCCCACCGTGGAGGCCGCCGTGCCCGCGGCCTGCGCGAGGATCTTCGCGCCGTAGGGGGTGCTCCCGAAGGCCGCCAGCGCGCTGGCCGTGTCCTTCACGCCCTCGACTCCGTCCCCCTTGGCGAAGGCCTCGGCCGCCGTGGAGGCGAACGGGCGTGGGCCCGGGCATAGGCTGCGGGGTGGGCTGGGGCTGGGTGGGCGTGCGGGTGGGCGGCGGCGAGCCGTTGCTCGGCGGGGTGGGAGTGCCTGTGGGCGGAGGCTGCGGGGTGGGGCCCGGCGTGGGCGCGGGCGGCGGGCCCGACTTCGCCTGGTAGGTGTTGGGCCGCGCCTCATTGGAACGGGGCGCACTGCGGGTCCCGCTCAGGTCAAGGCGTGGCCGCTCCGTCCGTGCCTCGAAGCGGCTCTCGGCACCGTGGCCCGTGGATTTCCAGGAAGGGGTCTCGTCCTTCTTCTTCCCCTCGGATTTCTCGGAGCGCTCCGCGTCCTTCGTGGAGGACACCTTCGGCTCGGAATCCTTGTGCGAGACCTCGGCTCTCCTGCTTCCGCCGTCCGTGATGCGAGTCATGCCAAGGGCGGCGGCTTCGATTCCCGCCGCCGCCAAGGTTGTGCGCTCCGCCCCAGGATGGCGAGATCGGCAGCCACCCGGCGCTCGAGTTCGAGGTCGACACCGCGAAGGGTCTTCATGGGATGAAAGACTAATCCCAATTTTCAAGAATCCCCGGCCCGCTCCAGCGCCCGGAGGACAGGGTGGAGCCACCGCGGCCGCGGGGCGCGTGCTACACACGGCGGCCATGTCCACCGAGCGTCCCAAGTACGATCCCTCGGCCATCGAGCCCAAGTGGCAGACCCGTTGGGAGCAGGAGAAGACCTTCGAGGCCCGGCGCCATCCGGGCCGCCCCAAGGCGTACATCCTCGACATGTTCCCCTACCCGTCCGGCTCGGGGCTCCACGTGGGCCACCCGGAGGGCTACACGGCCACGGACATCGTGGCGCGCTACAAGCGCATGCGCGGCGTGGACGTGCTCCACCCCATGGGCTGGGACTCGTTCGGACTCCCGGCCGAGCAGCACGCCATCGAGACGGGCACCCACCCCGCGCAGACGACGGCGAAGAACATCGCCACCTTCAAGCGGCAGCTCAAGTCGCTGGGTTTCTCGTATGACTGGTCGCGCGAGCTGGCCACGACGGACGAGGCCTACGTCCGCTGGACGCAGTGGATCTTCCTCAAGCTCTTCGAGCGCGGGCTCGCCTACCAGGCCGAGCTGCCGGTGAACTGGTGCCCGGCGCTGGGCACGGTGCTGGCCAACGAGGAGGTCATCGACGGCAAGAGCGAGCGCGGAGGCCACCCGGTGGTGCGCCTGCCGCTGCGCCAGTGGACGCTGCGCATCACCGCGTACGCGGACCGGCTGGAGCAGGAGCTCGAGGGGCTCGACTGGCCGGAGACGAAGGAGAAGCAGGTCCACTGGATCGGCCGCAGCGAGGGTGCCGAGGTGGACTTCGCCCTGGAGGGCCGGAGCGAGAAGCTGCGCATCTTCACCACGCGCCCGGACACCCTCTTCGGGGCCACGTACATGGTCATCGCGCCCGAGCACCCGCTGCTCGAGTCGCTCACCACCCCGGAGCACCGGCAGAAGGTGCTCGCCTACCGGGCCTCCGTGGTCAGCAAGAGCGACATGGACCGGACGGCGCTCACCAAGACGAAGACGGGCGAGTTCACCGGCGCCTACGCGCTGCATCCGATTACCGGGGCGCGGCTGCCCATCTGGGTGGCGGACTTCGTGCTGGGCTCCTACGGCACGGGCGCCATCATGAGCGTGCCGGCGCACGACGAGCGCGACTTCGAGTTCGCCCGGGCCTTCGGGCTGCCGGTGGTGGAGGTCGTCTCGCCGGACGGGCAGCTCCACGACACCGCCGGCTGGACCGAGGCCGTCACCGCGGAGGGCGTGGCGGTGCGCTCGGGGTTCCTCGACGGCCAGCGCACGTCCGAGGCGAAGGCGGCGATGATCGCCCACCTGGAGCAGAAGGGGCTGGGGACGCGCCGGGTGCAGTACCGCCTGCGCGACTGGGTCTTCTCGCGCCAGCGCTACTGGGGCGAGCCCATTCCCGTCTACTTCCCGGTGGAGCTGCCCGCGGGCTCGACGGATCCACGCAAACACCCGCACACGGTGCGCTACGACCAGCCCATCCCCGTGGCCGAGAGCGAGCTGCCCGTGCGCCTGCCCGAGCTGGAGGACTTCAAGCCCTCGGACGACCCCGCGGGCCCACTGTCGCGCGCGCTCGACTGGCGCTTCTTCCAGAAGGACGGCAAGTGGTACGCGCGCGAGACGAACACCATGCCCCAGTGGGCGGGCTCGTGCTGGTACTACCTGCGCTTCCTCGACCCGCACAACACGCGGGAGGCCTTCTCCAAGGAGGCCTATGACGCGTGGATGCCGGTGGACCTGTACGTCGGCGGCTCCGAGCACGCCGTGTTGCACCTGCTGTACGCGCGCTTCTGGCACAAGGTGCTCTTCGACTGCGGCGTCGTCTCGCACCCCGAGCCGTTCGGGAAGCTCGTGCACCAGGGCATGATTCTCGGGGAGAACAACGAGAAGATGTCCAAGTCGCGCGGCAACGTCGTCAACCCGGACGAGGTCGTCCAGAAGCACGGCGCGGACGCGCTGCGGGTGTACGAGATGTTCATGGGCCCGCTCGAGGCGGTGAAGCCCTGGCAGACCCAGGGGGTCACCGGCGTGCGGCGCTTCCTGGAGCGCGCCTGGAACACGCTGGCGTTCGTGAAGGAGGAGCCAGGGGCGGCGGAGGCCACGCTCGACGAGGAGACGCTGCGCCTGCTGCACAAGACGGTGAAGAAGGTGGGCGAGGACATCGAGGCGCTGCGGCTCAACACCGCGGTGAGCGCGCTGATGATCCTCACCAACCGGCTGGCGGACATTCCCCGCGTGCCGCTCGAGGCGGCGAAGACGTTCGCGCTGCTGCTCTCGCCCTTCGCGCCACACCTGGCCGAGGAGCTGTGGGAGCGGCTGGGCGGGACGAAGAGCCTGGCCTACGAGCCGTGGCCCTCCTACGACGCGGCCCTCACGGTGGACGACGTCGTCGAGATGGGCGTGCAGGTGAACGGCAAGCTGCGCAGCAAGGTGAAGCTGCGGCGGGACGCCACCGAGGCGGACGTGCGCGCCGCCATCGCCAACGACCCGAACGTGCTGGCCCACACGCAGGGCAAGACGGAGAAGAAGTTCGTCTACGTGCCCGGCCGCATCATCAACCTCGTGGTGGGCTGAGCGCCGCGAGCCGCACGCGCGGGAGGGGGGCGGTGGAAGCCGCCAACCCGGTGTCGCTGGGCTGGGACACCCGGGAACGGGGAAGCCAGTGCGGTTCGTGGCTCCCGTTCCCGAGGATCTCGCGCGCTTCTTCGCGGCGGCGGGGATTGCTGCTCCCTCGTGAATCAGAAGGTCAGGCCCACACCCGCCTTGAGACCCGTGATACCCACTTCTCCGCGCACCCACAGGCTCTCCCCGAGCTTGTAGTTCACGCCCCAGGCGGTGTTCCACCAGAAGCCGCCATACCCGAGACTGCTCGGGACCGACGAATCGGTCCAGAAGTTGAATCTCCAGCCCAGGCCCAGTTTGGCGAAGGCGGTGAACTTGGGCGTGATGTGGAAGGACCACTGGCCCTCCACGGGAATGAGCAGCCCCAGGTAGCCATAGTCGAAGCCCGACAGCAGGCCGTAGTTGGCGTACCAGAAGTCACCGCCGAACTCGATTTCGATCGAGTCATTCAGCGGCCGGATGAACCCCTCCTTGACGATGGGAATGCCGTAGCGGACCGCGGCTCCAGCGCCGAACCCATACCCCCAGGGGAGGATGCCGTAGAAGGACAGCATCTGCTTCCGCTCGTGGGGTTCCCCCCTGTCGAGGAGCCCGCCGGGTTGCTTGAAGGCGGAGGTGCGCCCCCCCTCAGACGCCCCCTGCTCCTCGCTCTCCGCGTTGGTCGCGCTTGCCTTGGTCTTGGCCGGCTTCGCCTGCGCAAGCGCGTCAACGGGGACCCCCACTCCGACCAGCAGCACGCCCAGAACAAGATACCCAGCCCATCGCTTCATATTTCGATGCCCCTCCCTGAGTCGCGAAACAGGGCGGGGACTATAGCGGCAAGAGACCCTTCGCGGTGAAGGACTCGCGCCACGGAGCAGAAGCCCGGGCCCGCTCCTCGCCGGCCAGGGATGGGGACCCTCCGTGCGCTCCCAGGGAGCAGTCCACGGCGTCCTGACACATACTCCCAGGTGAGCGATACGCGGGTCCGTCCACCCGGGCTGGATGGGCTCAGTCCGCCAACAGCGTGGCGAGGTTGTCCCGCACCGCCGCATACAACACCGTCCGCTCCGGCCGCTTCCGCCGGTACTCCCACCCGCCCTCCCCCCTGCCCCTCCCCAGTCACACCGCGCCAGGGCACACGCTACTGCCAGGCTCCCACGAAACTCCGCCAGCCCCGCTCTGGGAGTGCCAGGCGGCGGGTTCGATTCCCGCCGCCTCCGCGAGAGGTTGCCCGCCGCCTCGAGTCGACCCCACTCCTCACGAGGAGGCGCGGATCGTTTTGGGGGACCCAATCGGTTGCTCACGCGGCCCTTCTCTCCCCGGGCTAAGCCGTTCGACCCATCTTCTCGGCAATCACCTCGCGCATGCTCGTCGGCGCACGCCCGAGCAGCTTCTGCAGCGTGGGATCGACGGCCGCGAACTCGCCGTTGTGGCTCGCGCGGTAGAGGCCGAGCGATATGGCAACCGCGGGCGCGGGCATGCCGGACGCCACCAGCTTCGCGCGCATCTCGTCCTCCGACACGGTGCTTCGACGGATCGGACGTCCGAGGACGCTCGACGCGATGTCGCACAGCTCTCCGAAGTCGAGCGCCTGCGCTGCCGTGAGCGGCGGCATGGGCCCGTCGTACCGGCCCTCGTTCGTCAGAACCACCGCTGCCGCCTCCGCGAGGTCGGCGTGCGTGGTCCAGGAGACCTTTCCGTCCGCGGGCGCCTCGAAGACTCCCGTCCGCAGGCTCCGCTCCAGCAGGAACATCGCACTCGCGGCGTAGAAACCGTTGCGAAGCGCGGTCCACGCCAGACCGGACTCGCCCAGCATCTGCTCCGTCGCCGCATGGTCGAGCATCGGGGAAAACGCCGATAAACGGCTCGCGGCCATGTGGCTCGTGTAGACGATGCGCCGCACGCCGGCGGACCGTGCGGCGTCGATGGCGGAGCGATGTTGGGCGAGGGGATCGCCACCGTACGCAGCCGCATTCGATGAGACGAGCAGGACCTGGGACGCGCCCTCGAAGGCGTGCGCGAGGCTCTTCGGATCCGTGAAGTCGCCTCCGCGCACCCGGATGCCGCGTGCCGCCAGTTCCTGGGCCTTCCGCACGTCTCGGACACTGACGGCGATCTGGTCCACCGGGACGCGGCTGACGAGTTTCTCCACGATGAGACGGCCGAGTTGCCCTGTCGCTCCGGTCACGACGATCATGAAACGCCCCTTGCGGAATCAGTGGAAACATCATTTCGCTACCATCGATAACATAGCGATGGGTAACGGCGTTATCAAGTCGCTGTTATCGGCGTTTCAGTCGCCACGTGCTATGTCGGACCCATGGAGGACCGCGAGAAGTTCGCCGCCGAAGATGCCGAGGGCCCTGATGTGCGCACGCGCATCATCGCGGCCGCCGCTGAGCTCATCTCCTCCGGAGGTCCCGATGCCGCGACCACGCGGGCCGTGGCCGCCGCCTCCGGTGTGCAGGCGCCGACCATCTACCGGCTCTTCGGCGACAAGCGGGGCCTGCTCGCGGCCGTCATCGAGCACGTGCTGAAGAGCTACGTGTCGAAGAAGTCCGCGCGCACGCCACACCCCGATCCGCTTCAGGACTTTCGCGATGGCTGGGATACGCACGTCGCGTTCGGCCTCAGCCATCCAGGGCTGTTCGCGCTCATGAGCAGCGATCCGCACCTGGCGTGGCAGTCTCCTGCCGTCAGCGACGGGAACGATGTGCTGCGGCGGCGCATCCGGAACATCGCGCGTGCGGGTCGGCTTCGGGTCAGTGAAGAGCGGGCTCTCGGCATCGTATCGGCGATGGGCACCGGGGCCGTGCTCACGCTGCTGCGCCAGCCCGAAAGGCAACGCGACCTCGGACTCGCCGATGCGGCGCGCGAGGCGGTCGTGGCCGCGATCACGAGCGAGGCGGCAACACCGGCGAACGCGGATGTCCGCGCGGTGGCCGCGGCGCTGCGTGCCTCGATGGACCGGCTCACCGTTCTCACGAAAGGCGAGAGTGCGCTGTTGAGCGAACTGCTCGATCGCATCGCGGACGCCGAGCCGGGATGACGATCAGGGGCACGAGAGGCTCGAGCCCTTGCCCGATGGGCGCATCGCGGTACGCATGGAACTGAGTGCTCGATTCGTGACCCCTTCGTTACATGCTCCAGGCTTCATTTTGCCGTGAACGACTCGGCGTCGAGGCGCTCGGCGCGGGGAATGCCTATATCACAATGTTTTATCAAGCCGGATCGGGGAGGAGCCGCGCGTCCCCTCCAATCCCAGTCAGAGCCCCTCATTCACGTCTCGGCTGATGTGGTCATGAATCAGGGCTCGCCGAGGAGATTGAGCACGGCCTGAGGGCGTGCGCGGTCGTAGCCGATGCCCGAGCGCAGAGCCTGCTGAAGCTGGCTCATGTCGTCGAAGATCAGGTTGTGCGTGGCCCGCTGGCGCAGGGGCCTCCACAGCCGCTCAATGGGCTGGAGCTGCGGGCTGTCGGGTGGAAGGCGGTACAAAGACAGGTGCGGGCAGCGCCCCAGAGCCCAGTTCACCGGACAGGCGCGGAGGTGGAGCTTTCCGCGTGGCAAGAGTCGGCCATTGCTTCCGGTGCCCTTGGCTATGTCGTGGTGGGTGCCGAGAGGGAGCCGGGGCAACTGGGTTGCCCTTGCACCCTCAAACCATGGGAAGCGCAAGGGCCCCGCACCGTCACCCTCGGGAACGTGACGTTCCCGGCTGTCAAAGGAAGCCCGACGCGCGAGTAATGTCGTCGGGGTTGCTCCGTGCTTGGGTCTCGGTAGGGGCTGCCTACTTTTTCCCGGGGTCGTTGGGTTTCTTTTTCGCTAGCTCGTCCGGCAATGGGGTCTGGAGGAATCTAAAACCTTGCCCACCGCGCTGGGGGATGACTTGGAAGCCCCGGCCAGCGATTCGGACAAGCTCGCCATCTCGGGGCGTGGCGCTGGCAAGCCATGCGTCCGCCTCTTCTCTCGTTGCGAAAGTCTGGGAAACGGTCACGTACTCAGCGGCGGGCGTGTAGAACTTACGGAAGAACTCGCGGTAATCGTCCAGCTTCTGGTTTTCACGGACGTAAAGCAGCGCCACGGCGGCGACCCGGATCGCCTCGTCTTCTGGTGATCCCTCTTGGTATTTCTCGTTGACGGTGCGCAGCGTATTTAGAACGGAGTCAACATCAAAGTTGAGATTGTATTTCATCGGCATATCCAGATCAGGAGGCAGCAGCGGCAACAGGAACCAGAACCAGCCAGCCCAGAGGGTTTACCGCCAGGGCAAAGGTGACCCCCGCAACAACGACAATCGCGCCAACAGTCATTTCGCCCTTATGACCACTGATCCACTCAATCGCGCGATCCACGCTGGAGAAATTCAACTTCTTTTCCTTTTCTCTCAGTGCTTGTTCCTGCTCTTTGTCGCATTCCGCAAACTGCTCTCGACAGGTCTTTATGCATCTTTCGTGATACCAACCGCTTTGCTCCTCGCTGTGTGGCCACGGATAGCGGTTGTCCCAGCAGCGTTGCATGCACTCCACGTGCTCTTGTTGGCAATCATGGCCACCAGAACCGCCAGTAGCGATCGCGGCACCCAACCCCTCAGCGCTTTTGGAGACGACATAGATTCTGGATTCCGGGCGCTGCGCATGAGCGCATCCAACGCACGCCATGGCTACGGCCGTTATCAAGGCAATCAGCCTCATCTGTTGTCCTCCTGACTCTGTCTCTACGGTCTCGCGTTGCTATTCGGGTTCGGCGGTTTGAGCTTTTGCCTCCCACATGCAGGCAACTAGTTTTTTTGTGGTTTCCCTCGTATTTCTGGGCTGGCGAATCTGGCCCAGAAACTCAGTTTCACGCCGAGTGTACCGAAGGGGCGCCGCACAGGTCGTACCGCCCCCCATGCCTGTCTGGTGGAGCACACTCCAACAGCAGCCAATGCTCGGGTCTGGTGGGGAAGGACAGCGGCGCGGCACCGAACGCGCCAACACCTCGGGCGCGGTGAGAGGGGCCAGGGCATCGCGTTAGACGCACCAGCCTAGGGCGAGCAGCCGGCTACCGCTCAGCAGGCCACCCAGTGCTCGCGAAAGGACACCCCCGAGTGCCAGAACCATGAGCGCGCCGTTCGTGCGAAGAAGGCACTGCTGAGCCAAGGCCCGGCTGCCCTGGACTCCGCGCTGGAGATCATCCAGCGCAATTGCAAGGTGAGCCTGCCGAGCAGCAGCCCTCCAGACAAGAGCTGGCGCAGGTGTATTGGCGGATTGACAGCACTGTATTTCTTTTCTTCGCGCGAGCAGGATGAGCAGCTCTTGTCCTTCTTCGAGAAGGACCCTGTGCTTCTACGCCTTGCCGCAGAGGAACGGGACTTCGCCTGGTTCCACAACCGGTTCCATCAGGAGCGCTGGCGCAAGCTGTTCGACACGTTGGCTTCCTCGCAGACAAATCCGTTCGCCCCCACCATGCAGCGGTTCCAGTATCGAATCGAACTGTTGCGGTAGTCCGACCTCATTTTGAGCTCGCCGCGCGAGCTGCTCATCCTCTCCTGGCAAAGGCTCCCCCTCAGTAGGGGTTGCCCGGCGGCGGTGGCGGTGGCGCCACCTCGAGGGACACCTCTTGCGGCGCGACGGCCACCTCGAGCCTGCGCACCGGCTTGCCCTCGACGCGCAGCTCGACCGGGCCCGGCTCCGCATCGAGGGTGCACTCCCCCACGGCCGGCTCGTGGGTCACCTCCACGTCTCCCGCGGTGCAGAAGCTGAGCCGCTCACCACCACGGTACGCCGCGACACGGTACAGGCCCCCGGCCGGCTGCTTCGTCTTCTCGTCGAGGAGCTTCACCTTCACCAGCGTCCGCCGCTCGCGCAGCACCACCTTCGCCGTCTCACCGGCGGGCACGAAGACCGGCTTGAAGCCCATCTTGCGGAAGCGGAACTGCTCCGGCGGCACCTCGGGACGCAGCTTGAACTTGAAATGGCCACTGTCGTCAGTGCTCTCGCCCGGCTCGATGCGTACCTGGGCCAGCGGCACTCCCTGCGCATCCACCACCTGCCCCTCGTAGACAAGCCAGGCGATGCGCCGCAGCGTCACTGTCATCTCTTCACCCGGCATCACCGGTAGCCGGTTGCGCGGCGGGTCGAAGTCGTCGGGCGCCTGCGACACCGATACTTCGTTCGGCGTGAAGGGCAGTTCCGCGCGGAACCGGCCATCGGGCCCGGTCCAGACGGACTCCTGCGGGTGGTAGGTGCCGCAGCCGTTCTTGTCGACGTGGCCGCTGAGCCGGGTGGTGTCGGTCAATGTCAACGAGACGTGCGCCACGCCCTCGCCCGAGTCGTCCACCACGCGGCCCTCCACCACGGAGGGGACCGGCGGGTTGCTGACATTCGGGGCCGCATCACGGGTACAGCCCCACGGCGTAACGGCCAAGATGAGCGGAAGGAGGAGCCGACGCATGGAGGGCAGTATAGCCGTTACGTCGCGCTCACCACGAAGGGACCTGGGGAGGTAGAGGCCGTTGTTGGAGCCGGAGTTTCAGGCTCAGGGTCCATCCGGGCCCGGGTTCCCGTTTCCGCTATCAGCGACGTAGCGCCACTGTCCATCCGGCTGTCGGCGCCAGACGGAGAGGTACTTCACGTACCGGGTGTCGGGATTGCCATCCGGACCGGGCGAGACGGAGACGGCACGGCCCACGGTATAGGCCATGTCGCCCGAGCTGGCGCCGCCGCCGAGCCTGGGTTCCCAGCGCAGCTCCACCTTGTCGCGGGTGAGGGGCGCGTAGTTCCGCACGATGGCCTCGCGGCCGAAGAAGCCGCTGGGGCCGCCGGGGATGATGGCATTGGGCGCGGCCCAGTCGATGAAGGCCTTGCCCATGCCCTCGCGCGTGGACTGCTCGGAGAAGGCGGAATCGGCGGCGAAGGCTTCGGCGAGCACGTCGGAGGGGGACGCTGGCATGGCCGGTGCCGCACTGACGGAGGTCACCGAGAACGAGGGCGGCACGGACAGCGGACCGCGAGCACGGCCGTACACGGCGGCCGCGAGCCGCCACGGCCCGTCGGGCGTGCGCGTCCACACCGCGAGGTAGCGCTGGTATCTCTTGCCGGGCTTCAGCGCGGGAGATGCACCCGAGGCCCCCGCCGTGCCGCCGGTGGAATCGAGCAGCACCTGCCCCACCGTGTACCCCATCCGCCCGTCGGCGCTCACGTCCCAGACCAGGGCCTCGGCGCCGATGGCCCCATCTCGCTCCAGCGGCTCGGCGGTGAGCCGCGCGCGGATGGCCTCGGCGCCGCGCAGCGTGTAGTGCTCATCCAGCAACAGCAAGGCATCCCCGGTGGCGGCCGAGGCGATGCCCTCCGCGGACCCCTTGCGAGACATGGTCTCGGCCATCGTGGCATCGGCGGCGCGGAGCGTCTCACGCGCCTCGGTGGCTGACAGCGCCTTCTCCGTGGAGTCGGAGGCCACCTCCGAAGAAGTGGGTGTCCGGCCGGCGGCGCCCGGACCGGCGCAAGCCGTGGTGACCAGTGACACGAGGACGACGGCTCCCGCGAGCTGTGGCTTCATGGCTGACTTCCCTCCCGAGGTCTTCAATGTCATTCGCCCTGCATCAGTCCGGTGACGCTGCCGTCATCGTGGACGGTGACGCGGCGTGCGGCCGGCTCGCGAGGCAGGCCGGGCATGGTGAGGATGTCGCCGGTGAGCGCCACCATGAAGCCCGCGCCCGCGGACAGGCGCACCTCGCGCACGGTGAGCGTGAAGCCGCGCGGCCGTCCCAGCTTCGCCGGGTCGTCGGAGAGCGACAGGTGCGTCTTCGCCATGCACACCGGCAGCTCCGCGCCGCCCAGCTCGCGCACCGTCCGCAGGTCCTTCAGCGCCCCCGCGGTGAAGACCACGTCGTCCGCGCCATACACGGTGCGGGCAATGGCGCGCACCTTCTCCTCGGGAGACTGCGACAGCTCGTAGAGGAAGCGCGGGCGCGGCGGCGCGGCGTCCGTGCGGTCCAGCATCTCCAGCACGCGGTCCGCCAGCTCCAGCGAGCCGTCTCCTCCGCGCGAGAAGCCCTCGCACACCGCCAGCTCCACACCACGCGCCTTGCCGAAGGCGCGCAGTTCGTCCAGCTCCGCCTCCGTGTCCTGCGGGAAGCGGTTGACGCACAGCACGGCCGGCAGGCCGAAGGCGGCCACCGACTCCAGGTGCTTCTCCAGGTGCTCGAAGCCGCGCACGAGCGCCTCACGGTCCGGCTCCGCCACGCGCTCGGCCGCCGCGCCGCCGTGGTGCTTCAGCGCGCGCAGCGTCACCACCAGCACCACACCCCGGGGCCACAGCCCCGCGCTCCGGCACTTGATGTCGAGAAACTTCTCCGCGCCCAGGTCGAAGCCGAAGCCGGCCTCCGTCACCACCTCGTCCGCGTATGCCAGCCCCATCCGCGTGCCCAGCACGGAGCTGCACCCGTGCGCGATGTTGCCGAAGGGCCCCGCGTGCACCAGCGCCGGGCCGCCCTCGCGCGTCTGCACGAGGTTGGGCATCAGCGCGTCCTTGAGCAGCGCCACCATGGCCGCCGCCGCGTCCACGTCCCGCGCGCGCACCGGCTCGCCGTCCGGGGAATGGCCCACGACGACGCGGCCCAGCCGCGCCTCCAGATCCTTCAGGCCCTCGGCCAGGGCGAGGACGGCCATCACCTCGCTGGCGGCGGTGATGTCGAACGCGGCCTCGCGTGGCACGCCGTGCGCCTTGCCTCCGAGGCCGACGATGACGTTGCGCAGGAACCGGTCGTTCATGTCCATGGCGCGCCGCCAGCGCACGCGCGTGGAGTCGATGGCCACCGGCTGGCCGTAGTACACGGCGTTGTCCACCAGCGCCGCGAGCAGGTTGTTCGCGGTGGTAATCGCGTGCAGGTCCCCGGTGAAGTGCAGGTTGATGTCGGCCGCGGGCTCCAGGCTGGCCTGCCCGCCGCCGGTGCCACCGCCCTTCACGCCGAAGACGGGACCGAGCGACGGCTCGCGCAGGGCGGCCACCGCGCGGCGCCCGCGCTTGCGCAGCCCCATGGCCAGCGCCACCGACATGGTCGTCTTCCCCTCGCCCGGAGGCGTGGGAGTGATGGCGGACACGAGCACGAGCCGGCCCTGCTTCCCGCCCTGCTTCGCGAGCGCGTCCAGCGACACCTTGGCGCGGTGGGTACCCCAGGGGAGCACGTGGTCGGAGGACAGGCCCAGCTCGGCGCCCACTTCGGTGATGGGTCTCAGCTTCATGCCGCGACTCTCGGCGCGGTAGAGGCACGGGTCAACGGCCGTGGTGCGTGGCGCGGACATCCGGGACGGTGAGCCCCCACCTCACCACCCTCCGCGCGGGCCGGTAGAGTGGCCGTGCATGAGTGACCGCAAAGAACGAATCGAGGCGTTCTACCGTTTCCTCTGGCCATTCCTCGCGGCCGAGAAGTCGGAGTACGCATACCTGGATGAGTCACCGGGCGGGCGCCCGGTGTCGGAATCCCTGGGTGAGATTCCGGCACGGCGGGGCATGGGTGCTGGCTCACGGCTCGTTGACGTCGGCTGCGGCAAGGGGAAGCAGCTGGTCGAGCTGGGAAAGCGCCTGGGCTGCGACATCATCGGGGTGGACCCGCTCGAGCAGAACCTGGAGCTCGCCGCGGAGCGGGTCCGGAAGGAGTCGCTGCGGCAGCGGGTGATCCTCCGGAAGGGATCCATCGAGAAGATTCCCCTCGAAGACGCCTCGGTGGACTTCGTCTGGTGCCTCGACATGTTCAACCATGTCGAGGACATCGAAGGAGCGCTCGAGGAGTGCGCCCGCGTCCTCGAGCCGGGCGGTTCGATGATGAACTGCAGCGCCGTGGGGACGGACCTGCTCGAGCCCCGTGAGGCGCGGCGGGTCACGAACCGCCTCGGTATCAACCTGGACACGCTCTCGCTGGAGCGGATGGCCGCCGCCTACCAGGCCGCCGGGCTGCGCATCGTCGAGTATGGCACGACGACGGACGAGGGCTCGCCGTTCCTGGAGGTGTTCGATGACGACATGGCGCGCCACGCGCTCCGGTTCGGCAAGATGCTCCGGTCGCGCTCGCGAATGACCGCGCGGCTGGGGCAGGAAGCTTTCGACATCCTCTCCGCCTATGACGAGTGGAACATCTTCCTACTGCTCGGGAAGATCACCTACGGCGTCTGGGTCCTGGAGCGCGTCCGGGATGGAACCAGGCGCTGGGGAGCCTGGGATTCCACGGCCAGCCAGAGTGGCTGACCGGGGAGTCTCAGACGTCCGCCTTCACCAGTCCTTCGATGGTGTGAGCCTGGACGATCGGCTCCAGCTCATCGACCACACGGAAGATCAGGTGCTGGCGCACCTGCTCCGGCAACGACTCGAAGTACCGGCGGCTGACCTGCAGGTCGTGCCGCTCCGCGTTGCGGGCATCCGGCGCGTCCACGCCCAGCACGAGGGTCGGCCGGGGCTTGTCCGAGTGGTTGGCCGTGCCCCGGTGGATCGTCAGGGCGGAGCGCGCCGAGATGTCGCCCATCTTCGGCATCCGGCGCTGGGCGCGCTCGAGATACCGGGGATAGAACGACCGGGGCGGGAACATCCCGTGCTCGAACTCGGGGGAGAAGTCCCACTGCGTGCCGGGCGCGATCTCGAAGGGGCCCATGTTCTCGGTGACGTCGACGGTGGTGAGGTTGAACGCCAGCGAGTTCAGGCGCCGGCCCTTCAGCGTCTCCTCCGGGGAGGGGAAGTCACGGTGCCAGGGCTGGTTCTGGGCTCCAGCGAATGGAATGTCGAAGCCAAGCTCGACAATCTTGTAGTCGGGGCCGAGCACCGACTCGCACACCGCCACCACCCACGGGTGCGTAACGAGGTCGACGAAGCCACGGAGCCGCTCCGGGTGGATCTCCACGTAGTAGCGATTGGGGCCTCGCCCGAGCGCACCGCCCGGCCTCTTGACGGCCTCCTGGAACAGGAGATCGATGTCCTCTCCCACCTTCTGTACCCAACCGCGCTCGAAGGCGCCCTTCAGGGCGATGATGCCGTCCCCATAGATGCCGCCCATGATGGCCGCGGTGTCGTACTTCGGCTGGGGAGCCGCCTGCCTGGGGGTACTCTCGAGGTCCTCCTCCGAAGTCCTCGCCATCCCCATCGCAGCCTGAAGGTCCTGTCCGTCGTGTCTCATGCGCACTACAACCCCTGACATCTACCCAGGCCCCGGAGCACGCTGGCCCACCAGACGGGCCAGCCTGGGTCTGCCCGGGCCTACGGTCCCCGGAGGACGGTCAATCCCTGGTCGGTGAGGACGAGTAGCATGCTCGGCTTCACGGTGGGCTCGTAGACGAGCTGCAAGACGCTCTGGCCGGACACCTGAGGCACCCGGGCCAACGTGGTGCCGTCCGGCTCCAATCGCCAGAGGCCCGCGCCATCCGTGCCGATGTAGAGCGCTCCATCGTCCGTCGCCGCGAGCGCCAGGACCCCCTTCGCCGGCAGCCCGGTGAGCTTCGACCAGTTCCCCGCCGAGCGGGACTTTGGCGTCATCGCCCAGAGACCGAACTCCTTGCTCCCCAGGTAGTAGCGGCCCGAGGTGGTCTGCTCGAAGGCACGCCAGAAATCATCCGCCGCCTGGCCGTTGAGCACCTCGTTGAAGCCCTTGAATCTCCAGGGCGTGGGGCCCTCCCAGGTCTTCTCGCGATCCCACTCCTCGAGCTTCGGGCTCGGGACGAGCACGCCGAGCATCTGCTCGTTGGCGACGAGGACGTCTCCGTTCGGCGCGATGCCGAGCCCGTACATCGGCGGGCATTGGAGCGACTCGCTCTCGTTTCCATCCTCATCGGTGGTGATGAGGTACCAGCCCGGATGACGATGGCTGTTGTACGTGAGCCCCTGGATGCGGGTCACCCCGTGGTTCGTCGTGATGTAGAGGTCGCCGCGATACGGGCCGCGCGTCACGCGAGCGCAGTTCAGGACGCTCCGGTCCTCCTCGTAGTGGAAGTCGTTCGTGTTGTGGATGCCGATCTTCCTGCCCTCGTTCGACGAGCCGGTGGTGCGCCAGATGTGCTCCTCGAGCACGACGCTCCCATCGGACTGGAGGCGGACCGCATCCAGGTCTCCCTTCTGGTACTCCGCGAAGCGCTCGGGCGTGTAGAAGTCCTCGCCCGGCCAGGGGATGTACGTGCGCTGCCGGATCCTCGGATCCTTCTTCATCTCGGCGGCGCGATACCCCACGTAGGCGCGCCCGGCCTCCCCCCCGCAGATGACCGTCGAGTCGATCGCGAGCGAATCCCGGCCGAACGGCAGGCGCGCCTGACCGACCCCCGTGGTCCACGTCGGGACCGTATCTCCCGGACGCAGCACGCCGATGCGGTCGCCGTCGAGGAGCCAGAGGTTCAGCCCCTCATCCAGCCCAACGCTCCGCGGTCTACCGACCCCGAACGCCCGCGTGTAGTCGAGCACCGCGTCCGTTGGCCACGGCCCCGCATCCGGCGGCTCGCCGGCATCGGGCGTCCCCGCGTCCCCCGGCTCGCCGGCATCGGGCGCCGTCCCCGCGTCCCCATCCGGAGGAGTGCCGGCATCCACGGGGAGAACAGGAGGCGTCTCCGGGGGAACTTCGGTTCCCACCTCCGCCCCGGGCTCCTGATTCGCCTTCGGGTCGACTGTCCTGGGCCGGTCACCGCAACCCACCGTGAGCAATGAAATAACCGCGAGTCCTGCCCCCACTGCGCCTGCGCGAAGTCCCATGCGTTCACCCATCGATAGGTGGGCTGTTCGCAAGTCCCGGGCCGACGGCGCCAGCGGCCCGCGTGAACCGTGAGCGTTTCTCTCGTTGCCGACTCACATTTGAGCGACTATGGGCATTGCAGACCGCGCTGGCGCCGATTTCCCGGGCACCAGCCACTACCCCCAGCCGTTTCCACAGGAGAATCCAGATGGCCACGAAGACCAAGACCGCCACCGCGAAGAAGGCCGCCGCCTCCGACAGGGGCCCGACCAAGTCCGAGCTGCTGGTGTCCATCGCCGAGCAGACCGGGCTGAGCAAGAAGCAGGTCAGCTCCGTGTTCGAAGCGCTCAGCGGGCAGATCCAGAAGAGCCTGGGCAACCGCGGCTCCGGCAAGTTCGTGGTTCCCGGCCTGATGAAGATGAAGGTGGTGAAGAAGCCGGCCACCAAGGCGCGCAAGGGCATCAACCCCTTCACCGGCCAGGAGACCATGTTCAAGGCCAAGCCGGCCCGCAAGGTCGTGAAGATCCAGCCGCTCAAGGCCCTCAAGGACATGCTCTAGAAGAGCGTGGGAGGGGGGCGCGGCGGCTGGACCAAGGGGAGTCCTGGCCTACGGGTAGCGTACGGGGGCCGGCTCCTCGGGCAGCGGGATGAACTCCGTCTCCTGCGGGACCCGGGCGAAGCGCCCGGCCTTCCAGTCCGCCTTCGCCTCCTCCAGCCGCTCCTTCGAGCTCGAGACGAAGTTCCAGAAGATGTAGCGCGGTCCATCCATCGGCTCGCCGCCGAGGAGCATCATCCGCGATGACTCCGAGGCCTGGAGGGCGATCTCGCTCCCAGGACGGAACACGAGGAGCTGGCCCGCGCTGAACTCGATTCCGTCGATCTCCACCGTGCCCTGGGCGAGGTAGAGCGCGCGCTCCTCGTGGTCGGCCGGAATCACCAGGCCCGCTCCCGCCTCCAGCGCCGCGTCCGCGTAGAACAGGTCCGAGAGCGTCTCGACCGGCGAGCGCTTCCCGTAGAGCGCTCCCGCGATGAGGTGCATCCGCACGCCCTCGCCCTCCAGGAAGGGCATCGTCGCGGAGGCATGGTGGACGAAGGCCGGCGCGGTCTCCTCGTACTTCTTCGGCAGCGCCACCCAGGCCTGCAGACCGAAGACGGGCCCGCCCGCGGCCCGCGTCTCGGGTGCCGTGCGCTCGGAGTGGACGATGCCGCGCCCCGCGGTCATCCAGTTCACCTCGCCGGGCCGGATGGGCTGCACCATGCCCAGGCTGTCGCGGTGGAGGATTTCGCCATCGAAGAGGTAGGTGACCGTGGACAGGCCGATGTGGGGGTGCGGCCGCACGTCGAGCCCATGACCCGCCTGGAACACCGTGGGCCCCATCTGGTCGAGGAAGATGAAGGGCCCCACCATCCGGCGCTGGGCCGAGGGCAGCGCCCGCCGCACCTCGAATCCATCACCCAGGTCCCGGGTGCGGGTGACGATCAGGGTCTCCATCCCAGGGGGAAGGCGTGTCTCGTTCGTTTCATCCCAGCTCATGTGGTGCTCCTTCCGTCTGGTCAGGACAGGTCGACGGGAACAAACATGACAGTGCCCCCCGATCTTCACTAGAGGCCGAGGACAAGAAGGACTGTTCCATGGATGGAACAACGCCTTCCCCATCCTTCCGTGTATGAAGGGAACACGTTCTGGACATTCCCGTCCGGACCCACCCCAGGAGACCGCATGTCCACCCATTCGCAGACCGAGCAGAGCGGCGCGTTCCGCCAGGTCATCCACGTCGGCCCCCACACCTTCCACGCCGACGTCTCCCCTCCTCTGGGCGGCCAGGACTCCGCTCCGGGGCCCCACGAATACTTCGATGCCGCGCTGGCGTCTTGCAAGACGCTCACGGCCCACTGGTACGCGAAGAAGCACGGCATGGCCCTGGAGCGCGTCGAGGTCCACGTCGAACGCGACGACTCGCGCGAGCGGCAGGGCACCTACTCGCTCCGGGTGAAGCTCGCGTTCCACGGCGCGCTCTCCCAGGAAGAGAAGCAGAAGCTCCACGCCGCCGTCGCTCAGTGCCCCATCCACAAGTTGATGACCACGACGACCGTCGAGATCGTGACGGAGCCCCTCGAGGCGGTTTGAAGCCGCTCGGGAGCTCGCCCAGATGGGTTGAACGCGTTACGGGGTGCTCGGGGCCGGGAGCGCGGGACCCGGCACCACCTCGCGGCGCTTCCACAGGAAATAGACCGCCGGGTAGACGAGCAGTTCCAACAGGAAGCTGGTGGCCAGGCCGCCCACCATGGGCGCAGCGATGCGCTTCATCACGTCCGCGCCCGTTCCCGTGGACCACATGATGGGGAGCAGGCCCAGCATCGCCGCCAGGACCGTCATCGCCTTGGGCCGTACGCGCTTCACCGCACCGTGGATGATGGCCTCCTCCAGGTCGCCCTCGGTGCGCAGCATCCCGCGCTTCTTCGCCTCGTCGTGGGAGAGGTCCAGGAAGAGCAGCATGAAGGCCCCGGTCTCCGCGTCCAGGCCCATCAGCGCGATCATCCCCACCCACACCGCGATGGAGATGTTGTAGTCGAGCGCCCAGAGCAGCCACACCGCGCCGATGGCCGAGAAGGGCACCGCCAGCATCACCAGGCCCGCCTTGAAGGCGGATTTCGTGTTCATGTACAGCAGCCCGAAGATGAGGACGAGCGTGAGCGGGATGACGAGCTGGAGCCGCTCCCGGACGCGCAGCATGTTCTCGTACTGTCCGCTCCACGTCATGGAGTAGCCGGCAGGCACCTTCACGCTCGCGGCCACCGCCTCCTTGGCGCGATCCACGAAGCCACCCACGTCGTACTTCGACGTGTCGAAATCCACGTAGACGTACCCGGTGAGCATCCCGTTCTCATTGCGAATCATCGAGGGGCCGTGCGCGAGCACCACGTCCGCGATGGCCTCCATGGGAATCTGGCCCTTACCGTCGGGAAGGGGCAGCAACACCCGCTTCAGCGCCTGGAGGTCCTCCCGGTAGTCCCGTGCGTAGCGGACATTGATGCCGTAACGCTCGCGGCCTTCCACGGTGGTGGACTGGTTGTCGCCTCCCACCGCCGTCATCACCATCATGTTCGCGTCGTCCACGCTCAGGCCGTAGCGGGCCAGCTCGCCGCGCTTGAGGACGAAGTCCAGGAAGTAGCCACCCGCCACGCGCTCGGCGAACGCGCTCCGGGTGCCCTCCACTCGCGCCACCGCGGCCTCCGTCTCGCGAGCGATCCGCTCCACCGTCGCCAGGTCCGCTCCCATGATCTTGATGCCCACCGGCGTGCGGATGCCCGTGGACAGCATGTCCAGCCGGCCCTTGATGGGCATGGTCCAGGCGTTGGAGATGCCCGGCAGTTGGAGCGCCGCGTTCATCTTCGACTCCAGCTCGGCCTGGGTGATGCGGTCCCTCCAGAAGGGGCGCAGCATCCCCTTCAGCCACTCGGGCGCCCATCCGCTGTACCAGCGCGGTACCTCGCGCCATTGGGACTCGGGGCGCAGCAGCACCGTCGTCTCCATCATGGTGAACGGGGCGGGGTCCGTGGAGGTGTTGGCGCGGCCCGCCTTGCCGAAGACACGCTCCACCTCGGGGAACTGCATGAGCAGCTTGTCCTGCACCTGCAGCACGCGCTGCGCCTCCGTGACGGACATGCCGGGCTCCACCGCCGAGGGCATGTAGAGGATGGTGCCCTCGTTGAGCGGAGGCATGAACTCGCTGCCCAGCTGCAGGTACAGCGGGATGGTGGTGGCCACCAGCACCGCGCTCACCGCCAGCGTGGCCTTGGCGTGGCGCAGCACGAAGCGGCAGGGGCCCTCGTAGATCCGGTGCATCAGCCGGCTGATGGGGTGCCGCTCCTCCGAGTAGTACTTGCCCACGAAGGCCTGTGTCGCCGCCCACGCCAGGAACTTCGGACGGAAGTGGAAGGGCTCCACCCGGGCGAAGAGCATCCGCATGGCCGGGTCGAGGGTGATCGCCAGCAGCGCGGCGATCGCCATGGCGAGGTTCTTCGAGTACGCCAGCGGCCGGAAGAGGCGGCCCTCCTGGTCCACCAGCGTGAAGATGGGCATGAAGGCCACGGCGATGACGAGCAGGCTGAAGAAGACGCCCGGCCCCACCTCCATCAGCGCTTCCAGCCGCACCTGGTGGAAGTCGCCCTTCTTCCCGTCCTTCATCCAGTGGTGGATCTTGTTGTACGCGTTCTCCACCTCGACGATGGCGCCGTCCACCAGCACGCCGATGGAGATGGCGATGCCCGCCAGCGACATGAGGTTGGCGTTCAGCCCCAGCGCGTACATGGGGATGAAGGCCAGCGCCACCGACACCGGAATGGTGACGATGGGCACGATGGCCGACGGCACGTGCCACAGGAAGATGAGGATGATGAGGGAGACGATGAGGATCTCCTCCACCAGCTTGTACGTCACCGTGTTGATGGCGCGCTCGATGAGGTCCGAGCGGTCGTAGGTGGTGACGATCTCCACGCCCTCGGGCAGCGAGGGTTTCAGCTCCTCGAGCTTCGCCTTCACGCGCTCGATGACGTTGAGGGCGTTCTCCCCCTGGCGCATCACCACGATGCCCCCCACCACGTCTCCCTCTCCATCCAGGTCCGCCACGCCACGGCGCAGCTCGGGCCCCAGCGTCACGCTGGCCACGTCCTTGATGGTGACGGGCGTGCCACCCTGGGCCTTGAGGACGAGCTGCTCGATGTCCTCCACGTTCTTCACGTAGCCACGGCCCCGGACCATGTACTCGCGCCCGGCCACCTCCACCAGCCGGCCCCCCACGTCGTTGTTGCCCTGACGGACCGCGCGAACCACCGCGTCCAACGACAGCCCGTAGCTGGCCAGCGTGTTGGGGTTCACCGTCACCTGGTACTGGCGTACCTGCCCGCCCACGGTCGCCACCTCGGAGACGCCCGGCACGCTCTGGATGGCATAGCGCAGGAACCAGTCCTGGTAGGAGCGCAGCTCGTCCAGCCGGTGCTTGCCGCTCTTGTCCACCAGCGCGTACTGGAACACCCACCCCACGCTGGTGGCGTCCGGACCCAGCTCCACCTTCACGTCCTGCGGTAGCTGGGGCGTTATCTTCGACAGGTACTCGAGCACCCGCGTGCGCGCCCAGTACATGTCCGTGCCGTCCTCGAAGATGACGTACACGTAGCTGAAGCCGAAGTCGCTGAAGCCCCGGACCGCCTTGACCTTCGGGGCGCCCAGCAGCGCGGTGGTGATGGGATAGGTGACCTGGTCCTCGACGATGTCCGGGCTGCGGTCCCACCGCCCGTAGACGATGACCTGGGTGTCGGACAGGTCCGGCAGCGCGTCCAGCGGGGTGTTCCGCATGGTCCACCAGGCGCCGACCAGCGCCACCACCGTGGCCGCGATGACGAGGTACTTGTTCTCCGCCGAGAAGCGGATGATGGCTCGAAGCATGGCTCAGTGGCCTCCGTGGCCGGAGGCGGCGGGGGGTGCATCCGCCGAGGGCGAAGAGGGAGCGGGAGACGCCTTCGCGCCCCCCGAGGAGGAGGCGGCCAGCGCCGCCAGCGACGCGCGCAGGCGTGACTCGGAGTCGATGAGGAAGTTGGCACCGGTGACGACCTGCTCGCCGGCCTTCAGGCCCGATGTCACCTCCACGCTCTTTCCATCCGACTCGCCCAGGCGCACCTCGCGCGGCTGGAAGCGCCCATCCCCGAGCGCCACGAAGACGACCTGGGTGGTGCCCGTGGGGACGACCGCGTCGGCCGGAATCTTCAGCCCCTCGCGCGTCGTGCCCCGGAGCACCACCTCCCCGAACATCTCGGGGCGCAGGTCTCCGTCGGGATTGGGGAACTCCAGGCGGACCTTGAGGGTGCGCGTGGCCGGATCGAGCACCGGGTCGAGGAAGGCCACCTTCCCGGCGAAGACACGGTTGGGGAACGCCTTGAGCTGAAGCGTGGCGGTCATGCCCACCCGCACGTGGCGCAGCTCGCTCTCGTACACGTCGGCCAGGACCCAGACGCGTGACAGGTCGACCACCTCGTACGGCGTGGCCCCCATCTCCAGGCGCGCCCCTTCCACGACGTCCTTCTTGGTGATGACCCCGGAGATGGGCGACACCAGCGTGAGCGAGCGCGTGGCCTCGCCCGTCTCCGCGAGCCGCTCGAGGGTGGACTGAGGGATGTCCCACAGTTGCAGCTTGCGCCGGGCCGCCGCGACCAGGGCGTCACCATCCGTCGCCATCCCGCCGGTCTGACTCAGCGCCTGGCGGGTGCGCAGCGCCAGCAGGTATTCCTCCTGGGCCGCGAGCAGCTCGGGGCTGTAGACGGAGAAGAGCGGCTCCCCCTTCCGCACCGGCTTGCCCGTGAAGTCCACGTACACGCGCTCGACGAACGCGGGCACCTTCAGGGTGACGCGGCGCACGCGCGTCTCGTCCATGGCCACGCGGCCGGTGGTCCGCCACGTTCCCCCTACCCTCCCCTCCGTCACCGGCGCCGTGCGCAGGCCGATGAGCTGCTGGCGCGAGGGGTCGATGGTGACGGGGGCCAGGCCCTCCACCGCGGCGGTGCCCGGCTCGCCGGGAGAAGCCGACGCGGGCGTCATCGCCACCAGGTCCATGCCGCAGATGGGGCACTTGCCCGGGTGGTCCTGCACGATGCTCGGGTGCATCGGGCACTGGTATTTCGTGGCCGCCGGCTCGGAGGCGCCCGGGGTGGTGGTGGCCGAGGGAGCCACCGCATGGGCATCGTGCGCTTCGTCCTGGTGCGCCAGCAGGTGCACGACGCCGCCGCCCAGTCCAGCGCTGGCCAGCGCCGTGGCGATGAGCGCCGCGGCGCCGAAGCGGCGGCGCGCGGGGGGCTGAGAGGGGGGGATGGGTGGAGTCACGAGGGACATGGGTTCTCCGGGGCTACATCCCCGACATGGAGGAAGAGGTTGAGGGGGCCGCACCGGGAGCGCCTCCCGCTGGGGCGGCGCCGCGCGCGGGAGCGGATGGGGCGCTACCCGCCCCGGGCATGCCGCCCGCGCCCTGACCGCCGCCGCCCATGGACGCCACGGGCTCCAGGCTCACCTCGGCCTGGGCGATGGCGAGGCGCTGCGCGTCGGCGAGCGTCAGCAGGTAGTCCTCCTCGTCGCGGATGATGCCGGTGTTGGCCTCCAGCACCGAGGCGAACGAGGCGCGCCCGACCCGGTACTGCGTCAGGGTGCTCTCGGCGGTCGCCGCCGACTGCATCAGGAGGCCGTCGCGGTAGATGGCAGCGGTGTCGCGCAGCGCGGCCAGCGCGATGAGGCGCTCCCGCACCCGCAGGCGCAGCTCCTGCTCCAGGACCTCCACCGCACGTGCCGCGGCCTCGGACTGGGCGCCGCTCTCGGCCATCACTCGGTTCTGCTTGCGCCCGGAGAAGATGGGCAGATTGACGCCAACGTTGGCCTGCCACATGGGAGGGAAGTCGCCGCCACGCGGCATCACCCCCGCGCTCACGGTGAAGTCAGGCAGGCGTTCACGGCGCGCCAGTGCCATCTGCTGCCCGGCCTGCTCCACCCATGCGCGCCGCTCGGCCAGCTCGGGGCTGCGCTCGAGCGCGTCCCTCTCCGCGACTTCCGGGTCACCGAGCTCTGGCATCCCCAGGTCGCGCACGCGCGTGGTGGTGGGCAGGGGCGCGTCCAGGGGCCGGCCGCTCAGCCAGTTCAGGGTCTGCACACGGCCGCGCTCCTCGGCGAGCAGTGCCAGCTGACGCTGGCGCAACCGGTTGAGCTCGAGCTGGGCGCGCAGCAGGTCGGACTGGGCCCCCTCGCCGGTCTCGTAGCGGATGCGGGCCATCTCGGCGGACTGCTTCCAGAGCGTCTGAAGCCGCTCCAGCAGCACCAGCCGCTCGCGCGTCAGCAGCAGGTCGAGGTAGCCCCTGCGCACCCTGGCCTCGATGGACAGCCGCACGCGCACCACCTGCGCCGACACGGCCCTGGCGCCGAGCCGCGCCACCTCGGTGCGCAGCTCGCGCTTGCCCGGGAAGGGCAGCGCCTGGGAGGCCATGATGCTGAAGTAGCTCCCCTCCATCTCGCCAATCATGAGGCCGTCGAAGCCGTCGTTCTGGATGCCCACCTGAAGCACCGGATCCGACAGGGCACCCGCCTGGGGGACACGCTCCCGCGCGGCCCGGGCCTGAACCTCGGCCTGGTGCAGCTCCGGGCGCGACTCGAGGGCTTCCGCGAGGAGCCGCTCCAGCGTCAGGTCCGCCGTCAGCACCTGCACGGGGGCCGATCGAGTGGGCGACGTGCGTGTCTGCGCCTGCGCGGACGCCGCCAGGGGCGAGAGCAGCACCAGCGCGAAAGCGAGAAGCCTTCCTGGCATGTCATGAGTGAGTCTCACGGTCAGGGTTTGTGCAGGGCGCATGCCATGGGAGATATCCCGCTCGGCAGAGCGGAACCCCGGGGGCCGCGTGCTCCGTCAGGAGCCCGGGGCGTCACGGTGTAACCCCGGGAATCACAACTCCCCTCCTCTGGAACGCGCGCATAGGCTGGAGGAGGACAGGTGGCACCCGGCTTGCGTACTACTGATGGAGGAGAGCTCATCCATGCAGGTCCCCTCTGGTACCGCCCGACGTCTCAGCCTGGCCCTCGCCGCCCTGGTCTCCCTCTTCGTGGTCTCCTCGGTGCTGGTCCTCGTGCACATGCGAGAGATCCATTCCCGCCTGGTCGAGATGCAGGCACGACAGCATGCCGTCCGCTCGGCGCTCGAGGTGGCCAGCGCCATCCGGGACTCCTATGCGCACCAGGCCCATACCCTCATCCTCGGCAACGCCAGCCACCTGCACTTCTATGAGACGGCCGCCAACCGGGTCACCCGGCTGACCGAGGAGATGAAGGCACAGGCCTCCGAGCCCGAGGAGCGCGCCTGGGTGGCGGACATCGAGCGCGCACAGAAGTCGCTGGACACGCTCTTCCGCGAAGCGCTCCTGCCCGCGGTGCTCGCGGGAAGGAAGGAGGACATGGACCGCGAGCATGGCCGGGCGCTGGGGCTCGTGTCCCAGATGGAGGAGCGCACGGATCGGCTGGTGAGCCATTTCAACCGCTCGGTGGATTCGGCCGAGGCCCGCGTGAGCGAGCTTCAGAGCTCCGCCTTCCAGTGGACCCTGTTCTTCCTGGTGGGCGCGCCGCTGCTGGCCATCGGCGTGGGCGTCTACATCGTCCGCTCCGTGGCCCGGCCCGTGGCCCGGCTGCGCGAAGGCGCGGCGCGGCTGGCCGCCGGAGACATGCACGCGCGCATCGACATCGCGACCCCCGACGAGTTCGGCGAGCTGGCCCGCCAGTTCAACGCCATGACGGCGGCGCTGCGCGAGCACCAGGAGCGGCTGGTACAGAGCGAGAAGCTCGCCGGCATCGGCAGGCTGGCGGCGGGCGTGGCCCATGAAATCAACAACCCGCTCACCGTCATCCTCGGCTATGTGGGCATGATGAAGAAGAAGGCGGAGGGGAGCTTGCGCGAGGACCTCCAGGTCATCGAGGACGAGGCGGTGCGGAGCCGCGACATCGTCGAGGATCTGCTCGCGCTCTCGCGTCCCCTCCCCGCCGAGCCGGAGCCGGTGGACTTGCGCGCCCTGTGCGAAGAGGTGGTGGAGCGGCTGAGGCAGGGAGGCCAGCTTCGAGCCGTGCAGGTGGACGTGGAAGGCGAGGCGCGTACCGCGGGGCACCTGACGAAGCTGCGCCAGGTGGTCCTCAATCTGATTCGCAACGCGGTGGATGCCTGCGGAGAGAAGGGGCAGGTCCGGGTGCGCCTGTCACAGACGGAGAAGGGAGCCGAGGTGCACGTGGAGGACACGGGCCCGGGCCTGAGCGTCGCGGCACGCGAGCGCCTCTTCGAGCCCTTCTTCACCACGAAGCCCAGCGGGACGGGGCTGGGCCTGGCCATCAGTCAGAGCATCGTGCAGGCACACGGTGGCAACCTGGAGGCTGCCGCCGGTACGGGGCCGGGCGCACACTTCACCGTGTGGCTGCCAGCCATGTCGCCGGGGAGGGCGTGAGGCATGGAGACGCGCGGACGCGTGCTGGTGGTGGACGACAAGGAGAACATCCTCAAGCTCTTCGCCCGGCTGCTGGGCGACACCTATGAGGTGACGTGCGCGGAGGACGGGGCTCGTGCGCTGGCGCTGGTGGCGGCCCAGGAGTTCGACGTCGTGGTATCCGACGTCCGCATGCCCGGGGCGGACGGCTTCGAGGTGCTGCGCGCCGTCAAGTCCCGCTACCCCGACACCGAAGTGGTGATGATGACGGGCTACGCCACGGTGCCGGATGCGGTGGAGGCGATGCGGGCGGGCGCCTTCGACTACCTCCAGAAGCCCTTCCTCCCCGACGCCCCCACCGAGCTGGTCGCACGGGCGATGGAGCGCCGGCGGCTGCGCCTCCAGGCGGAGGGGATGGGGCGGAAATCGCCAGACGCGGGCTTCTCCTTCCTCGGGGCCGTGGGCCGCAGCGCGGCGATGCAGGAGGCGCATCGGCTCATCGAGCAGGCGGCGCGCCTGGACATCACCGTGCTGCTGACGGGCGAGACGGGCACGGGCAAGGAGCTGGCGGCGCGGGCCGTCCACCTCAACAGCGCCCGGCGTGAGCGCCCCTTCGTGGCCGTCAACTGCGGCGCACTACCGACGGAGCTCGTGGAGAGCGAGCTGTTCGGCCACGGAAAGGGCGCCTTCACCGGCGCGGCCCAGGCCAAGGAGGGCCTCTTCGAGGAGGCCAACGGCGGAACGCTCTTCCTGGACGAGGTGGGGGACCTGCCGTTGAACGCGCAGGTGAAGCTCCTGCGCGTGCTGCAGGAGAAGGAGGTGCGGCGCGTGGGGGAGACACGGCCCGTGTCCGTGGACGTGCGGGTGGTGGCGGCCACCCACCGCGACCTGCGTGCCGCGGCGGCCCAGGGGCGCTTCCGGGAGGACCTCTTCTACCGGCTCAATGTCTTCCCGGTGCAGTTGCCGCCCCTGCGCGAGCGCAAGGAGGACATTCCCCTGTTGGCCGCCCACCTCCTGGACAAGCACTGCAAGGCGATGGGGCGCACATTGGAGGGGATCACCCCGGAGGCCCTGCGCACGCTCATGGGCTACCCATGGCCGGGGAACGTGCGTGAGCTGGAGAACGCCCTCATGCGAGCGGTGGCGGTGGCCACCGGCCCCAGCGTGACGGAGCGGGACCTGCCGCCCGAGGTGCGGGAGCGTCAGGAAGGAGCCCTGCCGGGTGCGGCGGCGAAGCAGCTTCCCTACCGGGACGCGCTCGACCTGGCCAGGGACCGCTTCTCGCGCGAATACCTCACGGCGCTGCTGCGCGATTACGAGGGGAACGTCACCCGTGCCGCCGAGCACGCCGGTATCGAGCGCGAGAGCCTGCACCGGCTGCTCAAGCGCTACAGCATCCGCTCCGACGACTTCAAGCCGCGGTAGGGGCTGGCCCCGGGCACGCTATCGGATGGTGACGATCCCGCTGATGTGGTCCATCGCGCAGGCGTAGCGCAACGTGCCCGACTCGCTGGGGGTGAACTCCACCGTCACCGGCGTGTCCAGGGGGAGCGGCTGGTTGATGCCCAGGTCCTCCAGGATGATCTCCGTGGCGCACGTCTTCTCCGTCTTGCGCGTGACCACGAGGCGGACCGGGTGTCCCGCCTTCACCTGCACGTTCGAGGGCTCGAAGCCCTTGGAGGTCACCGTGAGCTCCACGGTGCGGACTCCGTTCTTGCCGGCCGGGGCGGCAGCCGCCTTGGCCGAGCCTCCGTGCGCGGGCCGTGCCCCTTGCTTGCCGTGCTCGTCACACGCGGCCGCGGGAGTGGCGGCGGCCAGGGTCAGGGCAGCGAGGGCTCCCAGCAGGATCTTCTTCATGGATGGGTCTCTCCCGGAGTGAGGGTGACCTTGCCCGAAGCACAACGTATGCCGGGGTATATTCACTCCTGTTTTCGCGGGGTTGGCGCCACGTAGTTCCTGGCCGGAGTGCCCAGGCGGGTTTCCCTGTAACCCGCCCGGTCACGGGTGCTCCTCACGGAAGACGGCGGGCGATCTCCCGGAGCGTGAGGCGCCTGCGGTCGGGATCCACCTCGAAGACGGCGGCATACCCATCGACCAGGATGGAGCGCGTCTCGACGGTCCTGATGAGCTTCTGCGGCAAGGGCACGGGAGTCGCCGGCCTCAACCGGGCCGCGGTCGCATCCAGTTCCTCACGGATGCGCTGGTACGTCTCCAACGGCAGGTGGGCCAGCTGCCGCCAGGCGGCGGCGCTGACTTCCACGGTGTACTTGTCGAGGCTCTCGGGTCTACGCATTTCGGGCCTGCTTCAAGCAGCAGTCATGCCAATTCCACCCTCTGTCATCTCCAGCACTTATCCAGGGGGTCGACAGACGGGCTGGAGTTCTTACAAGCGAACGCTTGAAGGATTTTCAGTCCAGTACCGATCATCCGGGGCACCAACCCCCTGGCGTGGACTCGCACGGCAGCCTGCTGGCCGCGCCGTTGCGGTGGGACTGCCCATGCCGCCCGGAAGCTCCCTGCATATGTGTCCCCTGGGGGACTCCACTTCCGCCCCGCGGGCTTGTCTCGCGGCCGGGGCGGCTTCACGCATGGACGGGCAAGCGCTGACAGGCTTCATGAAACCGGACACGATCGCCACGGGCGCCACCCAGGTGTCTCCCTGGAGGGGATGGGAGGTGCTCGCCGCCTCGCAGTTCGCATCCTTGTGGGAGGCCCCCATCGGCATTGCCTTCCTGGATGGGGAGCTGCGCTTCGTGCGCATCAACAAGGCGCTGGCCGACATCAACGGCCTGCCCCCCGAGGCGCACATCGGCAGGAGCATGCCCGAGGTGCTCCCGGAAACTCCCTCGGAGCTGGTGGGGGCGCTCCGGCGCGTGCTGTCCACGGGCCTGCCGCTCGTCGACATCATCCTCGAGCTCCGCACGCCCGCCACCGGAGACGAGGACCACCACTACCTCGTCAACTACCATCCCGTGAGGAACGACGCGGGGGACATCATCGGCCTGGGCGCCACCGTCCAGGACATCACCCGGTGGCGGGAGACCGAGCGGGCGCTCCAACTGAGCGAGGAGCGCTTCCGCTCACTGGTGCTGTCTACCGCCCAGGTGGTGTGGACGACGGATGCCGAGGGCCGGGTGGTGGAGGACAGCCCCAGCTGGCGAGCCTTCACCGGCCAGACGGTGGAGCAGTGGATGGGCATCGGATGGTTCAATGCCGTCCACCCGGAGGATCGCCCGCGGGTCCGTCAGGTCTGGCTCGAGGCCGTGGCCCAGCGGAAGCCCTACCTGGTGGAGTACCGGGTGCTGCGGCCCGATGGGCGCTACACCCCCACCCTCGCCCGAGGAACCCCCGTCTTCAACGCCGATGGCTCGCTGCGCGAGTGGGTGGGCATCAATACCGATATCTCCGCCAGCCAGCGGGCACAGGAAGAGCGAGAGCGGCTCCTCGAGGAGCTGCGGCAGGCCGTGCGCGCCCGGGACGAGTTCCTCACCGTGGCCGCGCACGAGCTGCGCACGCCCCTCACCACCCTCACGCTCCGGTTGCACTCCCTCTGGCGCGACCTCCAGGCCGAGCCCGGCACACAGCTGGCTCGCAAGGCGATGGACCAGTTCGAGGCGATGCGCCGGCAGGTGAAGCGGCTCTCGGAGCTGGTGGACGGCTTGTTGGACGTGAACCACCTGGAGGGGGACCGGCTCGAGGTACGGGTGGAGCACCTGGAGCTGTGCACGCTGGCACGCGAGGTGGCGGACCGGCTCGCGGGCGAGGCCACCAGGGCCGGATGCACGTTGGAGGTGGAGGCGGAGTGTGAGGTGCCGGGCCTCTGGGACCGGAAGCTCCTGGAGCAGGTGCTGTTCCACCTGCTGAGCAACGCGCTCAAGTACGGTGCCGGCCGGCCCGTGCGCCTCCGGGTATCGCAGGTGGAGGGGTGTGCCCGGCTGACGGTGCGGGACGAGGGCATCGGCATCGCGCCGGAAGACGTGCCGCGCATCTTCGGCCGCTACGAGCGCGCGGTGTCCGAGCGGCACTATGGAGGACTGGGGCTGGGCCTCTACATGACGCGGCGGTTCGTCGAGGCCCTGGGTGGCACGGTGCGCGTCGAGAGCACCCCCGGGGCGGGCGCCACCTTCACCGTGGAGCTGCCGCCGCGGCCCCCCAGCGAGGAAGACGTCCGTGAGTAGCGAACCGCACCCGCCGGAGCTCCCGCACCTCGCGCTGACGGACCTGCTGCTGGCCCGGAGCGAGGAGCTCGTCCAACACTGGAGCGCGAGGCTGCACGAGGGGCTCGCGCCCGGTGAACCCACCCGGTCCGAGCTGGGGGACCACATCGGCGACATCCTCCGGGAACTGTCCGGGGTGCTGCGCCGACCCCTCCCCGGCGGGAAGAGCCCCAGGGCCCGGGAGCACGGGGGCCAACGCCCGCGCGACGGCTTCGACATCCAGGCGCTGGTGCGCGAGTACCAGGTGCTGCACGAGTGCATCCTCGAGCTGGTGGAGGAGACGGACGTGTACGTCACCCTCGGCGAGGTGCGCGCTCTCGGCGGCTTCATCACCGCCCGCATCGCCGAGGGCGTGGCCGAGTCCCTCCGCCAGCGCGACGCGCGCCAGCCCCCCGCGCCCGGCGGCCCCTCCCCGGAGCTCACCGCGTGTCAGGAGGCCCAGGCCGTGCACGCCTCGCTCCTGGCCCGGGAGAAGCACGCCCGCCAGCAGGCGGAAGAGGCCCTGGCCCTGCTGGACACGCTCCTCACCACCGCCCCGGTGGGTCTGGCCTTCCTCGACAAGGGGCTGCGCTACGTGCGCATCAACCAGATGCTGGCGGACATCAACGGCATCCCCCTCGAGGGCACCGTGGGCCGCCACCTGCGCGAGGTCATCCCGGAGCTCGCCGCCCACCTGGAGCCCATCTACCGCCGGCTCCTGGAGACGGGGGAGCCGATGATCGGCGTGGAGCTCTCCGGCACCACCGCCGCCACCGGCGGGGAGGTGCGCCACTGGCTCGTCAGCCACTACCCGGTGCGCAACGCGGCCGGGGAGCTCCTCCTGCTGGGCTCCTCGGTGCTGGACATCACGGACCGCAAGCGGGCCGAGGAGGCCCGGAGCGCGAGCGAGGAGCGCTTCCGCCTGCTGGTGGAGGAGGTGGAGGACTACGCCATCATCATGCTCGACCCGGAGGGCCGGGTGGCCAGCTGGAACGCGGGCGCCGAGCGCATCAACGGCTACGAGGCGCGGGAGGTGCTCGGCCGGCATGTCTCCGTCTTCTACACGCCCGAGGACGTGGCGTCGGGGGAGCCTTGCGGGCACATCCAGGCCGCGGCCACCCAGGGCCACTGCCGGGCGGAGGGGCTGCGCGTGCGCAAGGACGGCCAGCGCTTCTGGGCGGACACCGTCATCACCGCCCTGCGCGACGAGCACGGCGTGCTGCGCGGCTTCTCCGACGTCACCCGCGACGTCTCCAAGCGCAAGCAGGCGGAGCAGGCGCTGCGCGAGACGACCCAGCGGCTCCAGGCCATCCTCGAGACGGCGGTGGACGGCATCATCACCATCGACGAGCGGGGCACCATCCAGAACCTCAACCCGGCCACGGTGCGCATCTTCGGCTACTCCCCCGAGGAGCTCATCGGCCAGAACGTCAGCATCCTGATGCCCGAGCCCTACCGGGGCGAGCACGACGGCTACATGGCCAACTACCTGCGCACGGGCGTGCGCAAGGTCATCGGCCTGGGGCGCGAGGTGAGGGGCCGGCGCAAGGACGGGAGTGTCTTCCCCCTGGAGCTCTCCGTCAGCGAGACGCGCCTGCCCCAGGGCCGCTTCTTCACGGGGCTGGTGCGCGACATCTCCACGCGCAAGCGCGCCATGGAGGCCCAGTCCCTCTTCGTCGAGGCGGGCACGCTGCTGTCCCAGTCACTCGATGTGGCCACCACCCTGAGGAAGCTCGCCTCGCTGGCCGTGTCGCGCCTGTGCGACTACTGCATCGTGGATCTGCTCGGGGAGGATGGGCAGTTGCACCGGCTGGAAGTGGCCACACGAGAGCCGGGGCTCCAGCCCCTCATCCGCCGCACGGTGTCCTACGCCCCCCTGATTGGAAACCACAGCCCCCTGATCCGGGCCCTGGAGCGCGGCAAGGCGATGGCCGTGCCCGTCGTCACGCCCGAGTGGCTGGACTCCGCCGCGGTGAACGCGGAGCACCGGGCCCTGCTGGAAGAGCTCGGACCGAAGTCCGTGGCCGTCGTGCCCCTGGTGGCCCGGGGCCGGAAGCTCGGCATCATCTGCTTCGCCTGGCTGCGCTCCCGCGCCTCGACGATGGCGGCGGACGTGGAGGTCGCCAAGGGCCTGGCGGACCGCGCCGCCGTGGCCATCGACAACGCGCGCCTCTACCAGGAGGCCCAGGAGGCCGCCCGGGTGCGCGAGGACGTGGTGGCCATCGTCAGTCATGATCTGCGCAACCCCCTCAACGCCATCACCCTCTCGGCCACCACCCTGCTCAAGCGCGAGGACGTGGACGAGCGCACGGCGAAGGCCATCCGCCGCATCTACGCGGCGGCGGACCGGGCCAGTGGGATGATCCGCGACCTGCTCGACTTCACCCAGGCACGCGTGGGGGGCATCCCCATCCACCGCCGGCCGCTGGACTTCCACGCGCACGTGCACCACGTGGTGGACGAGGTGCAGGGAGCCCACCCCGAGCGGCACATCGACTTCCACGCCCGCGGCGATGGCCAGGGTGAATGGGACGAGGGCCGCCTGGCCCAGGTCGTCACCAACCTGGTGGGCAATGCCCTCCAGCACAGCCCCGCGAGCACACCCGTGCGGGTGTCCACCTGGAGCGAGGGCCCGGGCGTCTGCCTCGAGGTCCACAACGAGGGCGCCCCCATCCCCGCCGAATTGATACCCACTCTCTTCGAGCCCTACCGGCAGGGACCGGAGGCCGGAGCGGGCCGGGGCAGCCTGGGCCTGGGCCTCTTCATCACCCGGCAGATCGTCCTGGGCCATGGCGGTACGCTCGAGGTGCGCTCCTCCGAGAACGACGGCACGACGTTCACGGTGCGGCTCCCCCGGCACCGGCACTGAGGCCCTACGCGGGAGCCCTGGACGCACGAGAGAGTGCCTGGGCGCACAGCTGCCCCAGCGCGACGAGGAAGTCCCGCTCCTCGGGAGGGAAGCTCCGCTTGTCGGGGAAGGACAACCACAAACACCCCAGGGACCGCTCCTCCACCCGCAGGGGAAGCCCGACGCGCGCCTGGTAGATGGGCGACAGCCACGCGAAGCTGGGGTAGTTCGCCGTCAGCTCCTCGGCGGACGTGAACCAGTGCGCCTCCTCGGCGAGCACCACGTCGCCATAGGGCGTCCGCTCTCCCGGGGGGATGTGGCGCAGGCGGCGGATGAACTCCTCGGGGTAGCCCACGTCATGGAGGCTTCGGAGCGAGCCATCGCGCTCCTGGAGGAAGACGACGCCCGCGTGCGTGCCGGCGTGCAGGAGCCCCTCGGTGAGGATGGCGCGCGCCACCTCCTCGGGCGTGGCGGCCCGGGAGAGCGCCGCCGCCACCGCCTGGAGACGGGAGGCCCGCCCCTGCGCCTCGCGCGCCTCGCGGTACAGCAGCGCGTTGTCCACCGCGAGCCCCGCCCGCCGGGCCAGCTCCCGGGCCAACGGGATGTCCTCCTCGGTGAAGTGCCGGCCACTCTCGGCCTGGCTCAGCGAGAGCACGCCCAGCACCCGCCCCCGCGCCTCCAATGGCAGCAACAGCGTGGAGGTCAGCCCCAGGGCACGGCCCACGCGCAGATGCTCCTCGCTGCGCGTCAGGCCGGACAGGGCCTCGTCCGTGAGGGCCTTCACGAGGACGGGCTCGCCGGTGCGCAGCACCTGGGCCACTCCGCCATGGACGTTCTTGTCGATGGGCCAGCGGCGCGCGATCTCGAAGGCGAGCGACACCTTCTCCGGGTCGCGGTGCACGGAAACCACCCGCTCCACCGCGCCCGAGGGGGAGAGCAGGTCCACCGTCACCCAGTCCGCCAGGCGGGGCACGAACAGCTCGGCCAGCCGCTGAAGGACGGCCGCGTCATCCAGGGAGGAGAGCAGCTCGCCCGCCTCCGCGAGGAGCCGGAAGCGGCCCTCGCTCTCCCGCAGCGCCCGCTCGCGGTTGCGCGACTCCGTCACGTCGCGGGTGACGGCGAGCACCGACACCACCGCGTCCCGCTCGTCCCGCTCGGGCACCAGGTGCGCGTCGTAGTGCCGGAGCCCCTCGGACGTGGAGAGGTCGAAGGAGAGCGACGCCGCCTCCCCCTGGAAGGCCTCGGAGATGGCCCGCGATGCGCTCTCCACCCTGTCCGGCGGCAGGCCGAGCTCCTCGCTGGTCCGGCCCAGGAAGCTCTCCGCGGGCTGGCCCGTGGTGCGCTCGATGCGGCGGTTGACGTAGAGGAGCCGGTGCTGGCGGTCGAAGCGGGCGACGAGGTCGGGGATGTTGTCGGCCAGCCGGCGGTACTCCGCTTCCCGCTGGCGCAGCGCCTGCTCGGTGGTCTCGAGCCGCCGACGCGCGTTCACCTGCTCCGTCACCTCCACCGCGTGGGTGAGCAGCCACTCGACCTGTCCCTGGTCGTCGAGGAGGGGTTGGTAGACGAGGTCGAAGAAGGCCTCCTCCGGGTGGCCGTCCCCGCGCCGGTCGAGCGCCACGGGAAATTCCCGGCCCACGAAGGGCTCGCCGGTGCGCATCGCGTGCCGCAGGGCCTCCATCACCCCCGGTTGGGAGAGGATCTCCGGCATCACCTCGCGCAGGGGCTTGCCCAACACGACGGGGCGGCCGAGCACCTTCTCGTAGAGGGGATTGGCGAACTCGAAGATGAACTCCGGCCCGCGGGTGATGGCGATGGCCGCCGGGGTCTGCACCAGCAGGCCCAGCAACCGCGAGCGCTCAAGCTCGGCCTGCTCGCGCTCCGCCTGCTCCTTGAGCCGCTCCCGGTGCAGGAACAGCTCGACGAACACCTCCGCCTTGGCGCGCAGCACCAGGGGATCGAACGGCTTGAAGAGGAAGTCCACCGCGCCCAGGGCGTACCCCTGGCTGGTGAAGTACGGGTCGGCCGTCATCCCGGTGACGAAGATGATGGGAGTGCGGCGCGACCGCTCCCGCTCGCGCATGAGGCGCGCCACCTCGAAGCCGCTGATGTCCGGCAGGTGGACATCCAGCAGCACGAGGGCGCAGTCCTTCTCGAGCAGCAGCCGCAGGGCCTCCCCACCCGACGAGGCCGTCAGCACCTCCTGGCCCAGGGGTGAGAGCAGCGCCTCCATGGCGAGGAGCTGATTGGGGCTGTCCTCGACGAGCAGGATGCGCGCCTGCTGGGGGAGGGAGGACTGCGCGGAAAGGGGGGCGGCGGACATCATGGCGCGGGGGTGAACATCTCGAGCTGGGGAGTCAGGAGCCCGGCGCTCATCGTTCTCTCATGAGAAGGAGGGCCCGGGCCATTCCTTCCAAGGCGAGAAACACCCGATGCCAGGAGGGAGGCCCTGTGTGTGTCACATGGCCAACCCTGGCGCGAGCAGCCCGGCCCTCAGCGGCGCCGGTAGACGTGCAGCGGCGCGGAGAAGCCGTCCAGTTCCTCGTACGCCACGCCATCCAGCGTCAGCGTCCGGCCCTCCAGCTTCGCGCCGGGGTCCTTCAGCAACGCGCCGTTGTCGAAGCGCACGAGGTACTCTGGCTGGGCCTCACGCAGGTGCTTGCGGAAGGTCGCCCAGCGCACGCGGGCGAGCCGCTCGTCCGGCAGCGCGGAGAAGAAGGCGAGCTGGAGGTCCAGGTAGCTCGGGTCCTCGTCGAGGATGGCCGCGCCGCCCTTGGCGGCCACCTCGTCCTTGAGGAAGCGGGCCACCTGCATCAGCGGCACGGGGTTGGTGGAGGTGGGGCTCACCGGCCGCAGGCTGTCGTGCAGGCCGCCGTCGACGCGGAAGGTGTAGAGCCCCAGGGCCACCGGCACGGCCACCGCCAGCACCGCGCACGCCGCGGCCACGGCGCGGCGCACCCCGGCCCCGCTCTGGCCCACACACGCCTCGAAGCCCGGCACCACGAAGGGCAGCAGGAGGGCCACCTCCGTCACCGTGAAGCGCCCCAGCGGCTGGAAGTCCATCAGCACCGAGGCCCGGAAGGTGAAGTACGCGGCGGGCACCACCGAGGCGAGCACCAGCCAGCGCACCTCCGGCTGCTCCCGCCACATCCGCTTCATGCCCACCATGCTCAGCAGCGCCACGCCCGGCGACAGCGTCAGCAGCGCCACCCCCGGCCAGAAGCCCAGGTTCTCCAGCCGGTAGCGCCACGTCCCCACCCGGGCGATACCGTCCCGCACCCAGTCCGCGTGGAACTGCTCCACCGCGCGGATGGGGTAGAAGGGGTCCCCGTGCGCCAGCTCGTTGCCCTGCATCCACAGCAGCGGGAAGGGCAGGCACAGCAGGCCGAAGCTCACCGCGCGCGTGGCACCGGCCACCCGGTCGTTGCCCCAGAGGAACAGCGCCACGGCGAGCAGCGGCATGAAGAGCCACGCGTCGTAGCGCGTGGCACACGCCAGGTTGAGCACCGCCGCCGCCCCGAAGAGGGGCCCCAGCCGGTTCTCGTCCAGCCCCCGGGCGATGAGCGCGAACACCGACAGCATGAGGAAGAGCGAGAGCGCCTCGCTGGCCGCCGTCGTGGACATCTGCAGGTGCATGCCCCACACGGAGAAGGCCAGCCCGGTCCACACCCCGGAGCGCCAACCGAAGACGCGCCGCGTGAGGGAGAAGAGCGGCACCACCGACAGCACCCCGAAGAGCAGACTCACCAGCCGGCCCGCGAGCGCCTTGTCGGGGACCAGCTCCAGCGCGAAGGCCACCAGGTACAGGTGGAGCGGTCCGAACTGGAAGGCCCCGTCCCCATAGGAGGTGATGAGGTGCGGCTGGCGCAGCCAACGCTCCGCCAGCTCCACGCGCGCCACCGCGTCACCGTAGAAGTTCTCGTTGAAGGGCATCAGCAGCAGGCGCGGGAGCAGCGCCGCGGCGATCAGCAAGCCCACCAGCAACCGGGTGCTCGGCTCCCGGGCCGCGTCGGACACCGTGGAGAGGACGGGGTTGGAGCCAGAGGGACGAGGCGGGGAGGCGGGAACGGTCGAAGCGGACGGCATGGGGTCGCGGAGAATACGCAGGCGCGGCCCAAAGCCAAGGGAGCTACCCGCCGAGGGGGTGTTTTTCCACCCTCCATCCCTGAACGCCTGCCCGTGGAGCAGGCGTGTTGGTGGGTGTTCATCCCATCTCTCCAGGAGAGGCGGCCGGGCCGTGATGTGTTACGGACCGGGTGCGCGCCACGACCGCTCTCACCGGGACCACCGGTGGAGGGGTTGGAGCGGCGCCTCGGAAGAAGGCCCGCATGGCAAGTATCCCCTCCCCGCGCTCCCCCATCCCCAGGCGCCCGCGCCGGTTTCCACTGCCGGTCCTCGCGGGACACCTCGCGGCCTCACTCGCCGTGCTCCTCATCGCCGGCCTCTTCCTCCGCTCGACCCACCAGCTCTCCAGTACCTCGGGCCGTGTGGCGCATACCCTGGATGTCATCAACGAGGCGGACCGCCTCCTCTCCCTGTTGAAGGACGCCGAGACGGGCCAGCGCGGCTACCTCCTCACCCGGGAGGAGCACTTCCTCGCCCCCTATGAGGAAGCGCTCCTCCACATCGGCCCCTCGAAGGAGCGCTTGCGCTCGCTCCTGTCGGAGAATGACGCCCAGCGCCAGCGCCTCGAGCGGATGGACACGATCATCCAGCGCAAGCTGGAGGTGATGGAGCAGACCATCTTGCTCCTACGCGAAGGCCAGTCCGCCGAGGCGATCGAGCGTGTCCGTGCCGGTGAGGGCAAGCGGCTCATGGACGAGCTGCGCGTCCTCGAGCGCGAGTTGCGCGAGGAGGAGCAGCGGTACCTGGAGGAGCAGAACACGCAGCTCGCGCAGGCCTCCGGGCGCGCCGACAACATCGTGCTGGCGGGCAGTGGCTTCCTGCTCTGCTTCGTCGGGTTCGCGGCGTTCAGCTTCATGAGGGACTGGCGGGACCGGGAGCGCATGCAGGACCTGCGCGTGCGGGAAGAGGCGGAGCGGCAGCGGGCCCGGCTCCAGACCATCCTCACGCAGGTGCCCGCGGCGGTGGGCGTCTACCGGGCGGCGGATCAGGTCTGCGAGCTGGCCAACCCCGCCCTCGAGCGGCTCCACGGCAGGCCCCTGGTCGGCCGCGCCCTGTGGGATGCCTTTCCGGAGCAGAAGGGCACCGCGCTCTTCGACATCTTCAACGACGTGTTCCGGACGGGCCGGCCCTTCACGACCACGGGCATGCGGGTGATGTTGGATCGCCGCAACGACGGCCAGTTCACCGAGGGCTATTTCAACATCACCTACCAGCCCATGTGGGACGGGCAGGGCCAGGTGGAGGCGGTGCTGCTCTTCGCGGTGGAGGTGACGGAGCAGGTGCATGCCCGGCAGGCGGCGGAGACCGCGCTCGCCGAGCGCCAGCGCGCCGAGCAGCTCCAGGGCGAGTCCGAGGCACGCTTCCGGCTGCTCGCGGAGACGCTGCCCCAGCTCATCTGGACATCCCGGACGGACGGGTACACCGAGTACTTCAACCCGCGCTGGTACGAGTACACGGGGCAGACGCCGGAGCAGGCGCTCGGGCAGGGCTGGAGCCAGGCCCTCCACCCGGAGGATGTCAGGCATGCGCTCGAGAGCTGGAAGCGCGCGGTCGCCACGGGAGAGCCCTATGGCATCGAGTACCGCCTGCGGCGGGCGGATGGGGCGTACCGCTGGTTCATCGCACGCGGCCTGCCGTTGAGGGACGCCGCGGGACACATCACGCACTGGTTCGGCACCTGCACGGACATCGACGAACAGACGCGCGGCGCGGAGTCGCTCCTCTTCCTGTCCGAGGCGAGCGTGGCCCTGGCGGCCTCGCTGGACCACGCGGCGACACTCCAACAGGTGGCACGCCTCACCGTGCCGGTGCTGGCGGACTGGTGCATCGTGGACCTGAAGAGAGAGGACGGCGGCATCGAGCGTGTCGAGGTGACCCACGCGGACCCCACGCAGGCCCCGCTGGCGGACCAGCTCCGCCGCTACCCGCCCACCGGGAACGAGCATCCTTCCGCCCGGGCGATGCACTCGGGCAGGACGGTCCACCTGCCGGAGATGACCCGGGAGAGCGTGGCGCGCTCGGCGAGCAACGCCGAGCACCTGCGGATCACCCAGGAGCACATGAAGCCGCGCTCCCTGGTGGCCGCGCCGCTGCTGGCGCGGGGACGGACGCTCGGCGTGCTGACGTTCGTCACCACGGAGACCTCCGGCCGCCGTTATGAGGAGGAGGACGTGCTGCTGCTCGAGGAGGTGGCGCGCCGGGCGGCGATGGCCCTCGACAACGCGCGGCTCTTCTCCCTGGCGCAGGAGGAGCGCAAGCACGCGGAGGAGGCCAACCGCCTCAAGGACGACTTCCTGGCCACCGTCAGCCACGAGCTGCGCACGCCCCTCACGGCGATGCTCGGCTGGGTGAAGCTGCTGCGCAGCGGGCGGCTTCCCCCCGACAAGCACGCCAAGGCGCTGGAGACGGTGGACCGCAACGCCCAGGCCCAGGCCCAGCTCATCGAGGATCTGCTGGACGTGAGCCGCATCATCACCGGCAAGCTGCGGCTGGAGACGCAGCCGGTGCACCTGGCGGAAGTGGTCCAGGCGGCGATGGAGTCGGTGCGGCCCGCGGCGGACGCGAAGGAGATCCGCTTCCAACCGGAGCTCTCCGAGCCGGAGGACCTGGTGATGGGAGACCCGGGCCGGTTGCAGCAGGTGGTGTGGAACCTGCTCTCCAACGCGGTGAAGTTCTCTCCCACGGGGAGCCGCGTGAGGGTGCTGCTGCGGCGCGTGGACAGCTCGGTGGAGGTGACGGTGGCGGACGAGGGGCCGGGCGTCCCCGCGGACTTCCTGCCGCACATCTTCGAGCGCTTCCGCCAGTTGGAGGGCGGCACCACGCGGCGGCATGGAGGACTGGGCCTGGGGCTCGCCATCGTCCGGCACCTCGTCGAGCTGCACGGCGGAACGGTGCACGCCGAGAGCGAAGGCCCGGGCCGGGGGGCCACCTTCACGGTCCGCCTGCCCCCCGTCCTCCCCCGGCAGGCGGCGCCGGACTCCGCCGCGCCCCGGAAGCCGGTGGCCCTGCCCTCCGTCAGGCCGTCCCTCCACCCCGTGCTCGCGCAGCGGCGCATCCTGGTGGTGGACGACGAGGAGGACAACCGCGAGGTGCTGAAGATGATGTTGGAGGAGTACGGGGCGCACGTCCTCACCGCGGCCTCCGCTGCCGAGGCCCTGCGGGCCGTGCGCGAGCACGGACCCGAGCTGCTCATCTCCGACATCGGCATGCCGGGAGAGGATGGCTACCAGCTCATCACCCAGGTGCGCGCGCTCCCGGCCGAGGAGGGTGGCGGAGTGCCAGCGGTGGCCCTCACGGCCTATGCCCGGGTGGAGGACAGGGCGCGTGCCCTGACGGCCGGCTTCAACATGCACGTGGCCAAGCCCGTGGAGCCCTCCGAGCTGCTGACGCTCCTGTCCAACCTCATGTCCCTGTCGCAGACGGGCTAGCGGGGAAGGAGCTCGCACGTCCACCCTCGTCCCCACGCTGGCGCCCAGCGCCCTCACCTTCTGTGCGCTCGGCCTGCTGTCCTCTACCCGACAGAGGTCCTGCCCACCTGGGCCGTGTCCGCCGCGCGCCGACATGTAGAGCAGGCGGGGACGCTGCCCCACAGTTGACCGTCCAATTTCCGCCCTTCCCCTCGTACTGTCGTTCACTGAAGACCGAGTTTTGTAGAGCCCCCTCCCCGCGGCCCGCGCCACCCTTATAATGGAGTGTGCCTTTTCACCCCGTGGAGGCGGGGCCGCCGCATCGGCGACGCGCCCTTCCGACACGAGCTGGCCACGCGGTCCCACCCCGCGGCGGGGTCCCGAAAAGGGCAGGTCGGGCGTTCGTGTCGTTCTGGGACCCGTCGTGGGTGGTGTTGGAATGGCCCATTACACCCCCAGGTTCACTTTTTGGCCCTCTAAAGGCGCGGAAATCCCGCGCTCCGGGTGGCTCGAGGGAGAGACATGAAGGACGTAGAGAACAAGGCTTCATCTTCCTGGGTCGCGAGGATCGCCGCGTTGCAGGACGCGAAGACCTACGCGGAGCTCCATTGGGAGGGCTCCTTCGAGGACTACCTCGAGATCGTCCGGAAGAACCCCAAGGTCACCCGCACCGCCTTCCAGAGGATCTACGACATGATCCTCAGCCACGGGAAGACGGAGTACATCGACAACAAGAAGAAGCTCATCCGCTACCACTTCTTCAGTGACGAGAAGTTCGGCGGCCGCGACGCCATCTTCGGCCTGGACGTGCCGCTGATGAAGCTGGTCAACGTCTTCAAGTCGGCGGCCCAGGGCTACGGCACCGAGAAGCGCGTCATCCTCCTGCACGGACCGGTGGGCTCCTCCAAGTCCACCATCGCACGCCTGCTCAAGAAGGGCCTGGAGGACTACTCCAAGTCCCCCGAGGGCGCCGCCTACACCTTCTCCTGGCTCACGGACAAGAAGGGCGCGGACGGCGTCACCGTGCGCGAGAAGATGAAGTGCCCGATGAACGAGGAGCCGCTCAACCTCATCCCCCGGGAGTGGCGGCCCAAGGTGCTCGCCGAGCTGTGCCCGCCGGAGAGCGGCTACACCATCCCGGATGGCAGCGAGCTGTGCCCCGCCTGCCGCTTCGTCTTCAAGGAGCTGATGACGCAGTACAAGGGCGACTTCGGCAAGGTGATGGAGCACGTCCGGGTCAACCGCCTGGTCTTCAGCGAGAAGGACCGCGTGGGCATCGGCACCTTCCAGCCCAAGGACGAGAAGAACCAGGACTCCACCGAGCTCACCGGTGACATCAACTACCGGAAGATCGCCGAGTACGGCTCGGACTCCGACCCGCGCGCCTTCAACTTCGACGGCGAGTTCAACATCGCCAACCGCGGCCTCATCGAGTTCGTCGAGGTGCTCAAGCTCGACGTGGCCTTCCTCTACGACCTGCTGGGGGCCTCGCAGGAGCACAAGATCAAGCCCAAGAAGTTCCCCCAGACGGACATCGACGAGGTCATCATCGGGCACACCAACGAGCCCGAGTACAAGAAGCTCGAGAACAACGAGTTCATGGAAGCGCTACGCGACCGTACGGTGAAGATCGACATCCCGTACATCACGAAGCTCTCCGAGGAGGTGAAGATCTACGAGAAGGACTTCAACTCCCGCGCCATCAAGGGCAAGCACATCGCCCCGCACACGCTGGAGATGGCGGCGATGTGGGCCGTCCTCACGCGCCTGGAGGAGCCCAAGAAGCACAACCTCTCGCTCTTGCAGAAGCTCAAGCTCTACAACGGCAAGACGCTCCCCAACTTCACCGAGGACAACATCAAGGAGCTGCGCAAGGAGGCCAGCCGCGAGGGCCTCGAGGGCATCAGCGCCCGCTACATCCAGGACAAGATTTCCAACGCCCTGGTGAGCGACAAGGGTGAGGGCTGCATCAACCCCTTCATGGTGCTCAACGAGCTGGAGGCCGGTCTCAAGGGCCACTCGCTCATCAACAGCGAGGACGCCCGCAAGCGCTTCCGCGAGATGCTCACCTCGGTGAAGCAGGAGTACGAGGACATCGTCAAGAACGAGGTCCAGCGCGCCATCAGCGCCGACGAGGACGCCATCGGCAAGCTGTGCGGCAACTACATCGACAACATCAAGGCCTACACCCAGAAGGAGAAGGTGAAGAACAAGTACACCGGTCTCTACGAGGAGCCGGATGAGCGCCTGATGCGGTCGATCGAAGAGAAGATCGACATCCCGGACAGCCGCAAGGACGACTTCCGCCGGGAGATCATGAACTACATCGGCGCGCTGGCCGTGGACGGCAAGAGCTTCAACTACCGGACCAACGAGCGGCTCCACAAGGCGCTGGAGCTCAAGCTGTTCGAGGACCAGAAGGACAGCATCAAGCTCAAGAACCTCGTATCCACGGTGGTGGACAAGGAGACCCAGGAGAAGATCGACCTGGTCAAGGACCGGCTGATGAAGAACTACGGCTACTGCGAGATCTGCTCCACGGACGTGCTGAACTTCGTGGCCAGCATCTTCGCGCGTGGTGACGCCAAGGAGTAGCCACCCAAGAAGGGGGTAGTCGTGTCACTGCGGATCCACCAGGACCACTCGCGCTTCAAACAGATCGTCCGCGGGAAGATCAAATCCAACCTGCGCAAGTACGTGCAGAAGGGGGAGATGATCGGAAAGAAGGGGAAGGACACCATCGCCATCCCCATCCCCTTCATCGACATCCCCCACTTCAAGTACGGCCACAAGGAGCAGGGGGGCGTCGGTCAAGGGGACGGTGAGGTGGGTCAGCAGCTCTCCCCGGGCGCGGTGCAGCCCGGGGACGGGCACCAGGCCGGCCAGGGAGAGGGTGACCACTCCCTGGAGGTCGACGTCACGCTCGATGAGCTGGCGCAGATCCTGGGGGAGGAGCTGCAGCTCCCCCACATCGAGCGCCGGCACAACGAGAAGATCGTCACGCAGAAGATCAAGTACACCGGGGTCAACACCACGGGCCCCGAGTCGTTGCGCCACTTCAAGCGCACCTACAAACAGGCGCTGAAGCGGCAGATCGCGATGGGGACGTATGACCCGGCGCGGCCCATCATCGTCCCCACGCGGGAGGACCGGCGCTACCGCAGCTACAAGCTGCAGGAGCTGCCGGAGACGAACGCGGTCATCATCTACATGATGGACGTGTCGGGCTCGATGGGAGACGAGCAGAAGGAGATCGTCCGCATCGAGAGCTTCTGGCTCGATACGTGGCTGCGCCACCAGTACAAGGGACTGGAGGCGCGCTACATCATCCACGACGCGGTGGCGCGCGAGGTGGACCGGGACACGTTCTTCCACACCCGCGAGTCCGGCGGCACGATGATCTCCAGTGCCTACAAGCTGTGCCGGGACATCATCAAGGCGGACTACCCGAAGAGCGCGTGGAACATCTATCCGTTCCACTTCTCGGACGGGGACAATTGGAGCGCGGACGACACGCGGCAGTGCATCGAGATGCTGCGCGAGGACATCCTCCCCAGCGTGAACCAGTTCGCCTACGGTCAGGTGGAGAGCCCCTATGGCAGCGGCCAGTTCATCAAGGATCTGCGCGAGGCCATCGGAGACTCCAACAACGTCGCCCTGAGCGAGATCGCGGACAAGGACGCCATCTACGCCTCCATCAAGGATTTCCTCGGTAAGGGCCGCTGACGCGGCCGCCGGAGCTCGCGATGCCCAAGAGCCTCACCCCGCCGTTGAGCAAGCTGAAGGAGGAGATCGAGGGCTACGCCCGCCAGTTCGGTCTCGACTTCTTCGAGACCATCTTCGAGGTCGTCAGCTACGACGAGCTCAACATGGTGGCCTCCTATGGAGGCTTCCCCACGCGCTATCCGCACTGGCGCTGGGGAATGGAGTACGAGCAGCTGTCCAAGGGATACGAGTACGGGCTCAGCAAGATCTACGAGCTCGTCATCAACAACGACCCCTGCTACGCGTACCTGCTGGAGAGCAACTCGGACGTGGATCAGAAGCTCGTGATGGCGCACGTGTACGGCCACTGCGACTTCTTCAAGAACAACTTCTCCTTCCGGCACACCAACCGCCGGATGATCGACGACATGGCGAACCACGCCACGCGCGTGCGCCGGTGGATCGACAAGATTGGCGTGGAGAAGGTGGAGGACTTCATCGACCGGACGCTGTCGCTGGAGAACCTCATCGACCAGCACGCGCCGCACATCCGCCGCAACCCGGACCCGAAACGGGCCGAGGACGAGATGAAGTCCAACGAGCGGGTGGAGGGCTTCAAGGTGAACCGCGAGTACATGCGCGGCTTCATCAACCCGGCCGAGTTCCTGGACAGCCAGCGCAAGAAGGTGGAGGACGAGAAGCTCAAGGCGAAGAAGTTCCCGGAGCGCCCGCAGCGGGACGTGCTGCTCTTCCTGCTGGAGCACGCGCCGCTGGAGCCGTGGGAATCGGACGTGCTGTCCATCATCCGGGACGAGGCCTACTACTTCGCGCCGCAGGGCCAGACGAAGATCATGAACGAGGGGTGGGCCAGCTACTGGCACTCGACGATCATGACGCGGCGGGCGCTGAAGGATGACGAGGTCATCGACTACGCGGACCGGCACTCGGGGACGATGGGGACGAGACCCGGAGCGCTCAATCCCTACAAGCTGGGCATCGAGCTGTGGAGGGACATCGAGGAGCGCTGGAACAAGGGCCGGTTCGGCAAGGAATGGGACGAGTGCGATGACCTGAGGGCGCGGCGCTCGTGGGACAAGAAGCTGGGAGTGGGCCGGGAGAAGATCTTCGAGGTGCGCAAGCACTACAACGACATCACCTTCATCGACACGTTCCTGACGCCGGAGTTCGCGATCGAGCAGAAGCTGTTCGTGTACGGCTTCAACGAGAAGCGCAACTCGTGGGAGATCCTGGACCGTGAGTTCCGGAAGGTGAAGAACAAGCTGTTGCAGGGGCTGACGAACTTCGGGCAGCCGATCATCGAGGTGGTGGACGGCAACCACGAGAACCGTGGGGAGCTGCTGCTGGCGCACAAGCACGACGGGCAGGATCTGAAGGGCGACTACGCGCGAGAGACACTGCGCAACCTGCAATCGCTGTGGCGGCGGCCGACGTGCATCATCACGAAGTACGACAACAAGGGCGTACTGCTGCGCTTCGACGGTCAGAACCACACGGAAAAGAAGATCGACCTCTAACCAGGCCGGACCCGTGTATGCCCCCTCTCCCTCTGGGAGAGGGCTGGGGTGAGGGTCGTCGGGGCCCGTAGAGCAGCCGGGCAGCCGAGCCCTCGCCGCCATGTGGAAATCTTCTGTCGGAAGTTAGGCACAGGCCTGTAGCTCCACTACACTGCGCGGGCCCCATGAGACTCGCCGCCACCGTCCTGTGCCTGGGTGTGCTGTTCGCCGCGCCCTTCGCCGAAGCCTCGACCACGCAGTACACCGTCAAGAACCGCCGTATCGAGCCGAACCAGCCGCTGGCGGCGGCGCTGCAGGAGGCAGGGCTGCCGACCGAGCAGGCCGGGGCGGTGATCTCCGCGCTGGAGGGCGTGTTCGACTTCCGCAAGTCGCGGGTGGGAGACCAGTTCCGGCTGGTGATGAAGGGTGGCGAGCTGGACTTCTTCGACTACCGGCAGAGCTCGGTGGACGAGTGGCAGGTGAGGCGGGACGGGGACAAGTTCGTCGGGAGCAAGCGCACCATCGAGGTGGAGAAGCAGGTGGGGTTGGTCTCGCTGGAGATCAACAACTCGCTCTACGAGGCGGCGCTGGCGGCGGGGGAGGATCCGCTGATCGGCATGGTGCTGGCGGACGTGTTCGCCTGGGACATCGACTTCTACCGGGACGTGCGCAAGGGGGACAAGGCGAGGGCGCTGGTGGAGAAGTTCGTCTCCAAGGGCCGCATCCTCCGGTACGGAGAGGTGCTGGCGGCGACGTACGAGGGCGAGTCGGTGGGCCACAAGCGGGTGTTCCGCTACGAGCTGCCGGACGGGAAGGCGAGCTACTTCCAGGAGGACGGGGCGAGCGCGCGCAAGGCGTTCCTGAAGAGCCCGCTGAAGTACGCGCACGTGACGAGCCGGTTCGGCAGCCGGTTCCACCCGGTGCTGCAGTACGTGAAGGCGCACAACGGGGTGGACTACGCGGCGAGCGTGGGCACGCCGGTGTGGGCGGTGGCGGACGGCACCGTCACCGTGGCGCACAACACGGGAGCGGGCGGAAACACGGTCTGCCTGCGGCACACCAACGGCTTCGAGACGTGCTACCTGCACCTGTCCAAGTTCGGCGCGGGCGTGCGCGCGGGGGCGCGAGTGAGCCAGAAGCAGGTCATCGCCCTGTCGGGCAACACGGGCCGGAGCACGGGCCCCCACCTGCACTACGCCCTCAAGCGCAACGGGGCCTACGTCAACCCGCTCAATCAGAACTTCCCTCGCACCGAGCCGCTGCCCAAGAGCCTGCTGCCGGACTTCCGCGCGAAGATCGCCCCCATGGCGCAGCAGCTGGACGCCGTCTCCGTGGCCTCGGCGGACGCCAGGAAGTAGCCTCTTCCCGGTTTGTCTTCCTGACCTGGGATGTTGGGTGGATAGGATTTTTCGGCTCTGACCGGGATATGCATCGTCCCCTCGGGCCCCTCGGCGAGGACCGACCTGCCTGATAGGATGGACGGTTATTGCCGTCATTCCCCCCACCCCCCCAGACAGAATGTCCGCGATCGCAGAGTTCATCCAGACAGCCGAGGAGCTCCACCGGGGACTCGCCCGGCTCAGTGAAGAGTTGCAGCAGGGCTTGCCGGAGCGCCTGGCCCGCTTCCCGAGAGATCCCGAGCAGCGCCACCAGATGCAGTTGGAGCAGGTGGCGCTGCTGAAGAAGCGCCTGCCGGAGGTCTCCAGCTGGCTGGACGGCCTCTTCGCGCGGCTCACCACGCTGGACAGCCAGCTGACGGAGGAGGAGCGGGAGCGGGCGCTGGAGCACCACCGCTCGGCCGTGCAGCCCTTCTTCCTGCAGAGCCCCTTCGTGCGGCGCGCGGTGGACAAGCCCCTGGGCTACCCCGGGGACTACGTCACGGTGGAGATGATCTTCGAGAGCGAGGATCGCGGCGTCTCGACGCTGGCGCGCATCCTGACGCACTACTCGCTCAACTGCGGGCCGGGCCGGGCGCACCGGGCGCGCGTGCCCTGGCTGCTCGGCCAGCTGCGAGGCCAGGAGCAGAGGCTGGGACGGCCCCTGCGGGTGCTGTCCTTCGCCTGCGGGCCCGAGCACACGCTGCGCGACTACACCGCCCTGGGCGGCACGGGCAGCTTCACCCTCTGCGACTTCGATCCGACGCCGCTCGACTACTGCCGCCGCCAGTTCGACAAGCTCTCGCGCCTGCCACGCAACGACGTGCCCATGCCGCAGCTGAACTTCGTCCAGCTCTCCACCTACCAGCTGCTGCGCCACCGGGACGCGCCGGAGCAGCTGCGCAACCCCGAGGGCCCCATGGACGTCGTCATCGCCGCGGGCATCCTCGACTACCTCAAGGACAACGTCATCGCCCGCTTCCTGGACACCATGACGTCCCTGCTGGCGCCTGGCGGCCTGCTGCTGCTGACGAACCTGCACCAGGAGAACCCCTGGCGCTCCTTCATGGAGTACGTCTGCGACTGGTACGTCATCCACCGCACCCGGGAGCAGTTCCAGTCCCTGTGCGAGGGGCCGGCCAGCCGTGGCCTCGAGACGGTGGAGACGGTCGTCGACGCGCCCTCCGGCACCAACATCTTCTGGGCCGGACGCAAGAAGGGCTGAGCGGGAGCGGGACGGTCCTCAGTCGTACTCGACGAGGTACTGCGCGTGGTTGATCGCGATGACCGTCCCCGTCACCTTGCCGTTGCCGCGCATGACGCGCACGGCCTCGGTGAGCGTGCCCTCGTGGAAGTAGATGGGCTGCATGTCCCCCTTGTAGTCGAGCCGGAAGCGGTTGGGCCCCAGGTCCTCGTACGAGCGGCTCCCGTAGCTCACCAGCGTGGAATACACGGTCTGCACTGAAGTGAAGAGCCGCTTGGGATCATTCATCCCGATGAGCTTCACCAGCGTGTTGCCCACGTAGGACTTGAAGAAGCCCGTCGCGGTGGAGGCGCCACAGGCCCGGATCGCATCCTCCACCGAGGGGTACTGCGACTCCAGCACGTCCGCGGCCGTGTAGATGAGCCGAAGGAAGTCCGCCACCGGGTACGAGAAGAAGTCCACCGGCATCTTGAGGACCCGGAGCTGCTGCAGCAGCCGTTCCACGCCCGCGCTGCCCGTCCGCTGCTCCACCAGTCCATACACGGACTTGAAGATGAAGCCGCGCACGGTGTCCTCGGGCTTGCAGATGGCGATCCGCTGAGCGAGGTCGTTCTTGTCGCTAGGCATGAAAAAACCTTCCGGATTCCAGGCCGGGGGCGGGTCTGGATTCTCGTGCTTACTACCAGACTCTTCGCCGGATCGGCCAAGTCTCTGTACCTCCGCCCCCCCACATCCGGGAGGGTGGATGCCCGCCTCCATGGCATGCGGGCGCGGACCCGGGGTGGGACAGCCTGCCCCCTCTGGAAGCACTCATTTTTTCTTTCGGTGCGACCGGGGCGAGAGACAGGTACCCTGGCCTACCCCGCGTACGGTTCAACAGTGAGCACCGTGCGCATCTCGCAACCTGAACATCCCCGAAGAGCTCCACGAATGTCGAACCTCGCACCCGTCGCCGACCTGCCGAACACCTCCGCGACCGACACGCACGACACGGGACGTGAGCCCAGCCGCACCGGGCTCGACCCGCGCAATGTCCGCCGAGGCTTCCTCGAGCACGTCCGCTTCTCGCGCGGAAAGAACCCGGAGACGGCCACTGCCCACGACCGCTTCATGGCGCTGGCGCTGGCCGTACGCGATCGCCTCGCCGACCGGTGGGTCCGCACGGCGCGCACCTACAACGCGCAGGACGTGAAGCGCGCCTATTACCTGTCCGCCGAGTACCTGCTGGGACGCGCGCTGGGCAACAACCTCATCAACATCGGCATGTACGACGCGGCCGAGCAGGCCCTGCGCGAGGTGGGAGTAGACCTGCCCTCGCTCATCGAGATGGAGCCGGACGCGGGCCTGGGCAACGGCGGCCTGGGACGCCTGGCGGCGTGCTTCCTCGACTCGCTGGCCACGCTCGGCTACCCCGGCATGGGGTACGGCATCCGCTACGAGTTCGGCATCTTCACCCAGGACATCGTCGACGGCTACCAGGTGGAGCGCGCCGACGAGTGGCTGAAGTTCGGCAACCCCTGGGAGATCGTCCGCCCCGAGAAGGCGGTGCCGGTGCGCTTCTTCGGGCGCGTGGAGCACCACCAGGGCGCCGACGGCCGGCCCGTGGCGCGCTGGGTGGGCGGCAAGACGGTCATCGGCGTGCCCTACGACACGCCCATCGCAGGCTACGGCAACAACACCGTCAACACCCTGCGGCTGTGGCAGGCTCGCGCCAGCGAGGAGTTCGACCTGCTCCTCTTCAACGCCGGTGACTACGAGCGCTCGGTGGTGGAGAAGAACGACTCGGAGGTCATCTCCAAGGTCCTCTACCCCAACGACGCCTTCCAGGCCGGCAAGGAGCTGCGCCTCAAGCAGCAGTACTTCTTCGTGGCGTGCTCCATCGCGGACATCGTCCGGCGCTACCTGAAGAACCACACGGACTTCAACGACTTCCCCAAGAAGGTCGCCATCCAGCTCAACGACACCCACCCGGCCATCGCCGTGGCCGAGCTGATGCGCGTGCTGGTGGACGAGAAGCGCCTGCAGTGGGACGAGGCGTGGGGGGTGACGCAGGCCACGTTCGGCTACACCAACCACACGCTGCTGGCCGAGGCCATGGAGAAGTGGCCCGCCACGCTCTTCGAGCGGCTGCTGCCCCGCCACCTGGAGATCATCTACGAGGTCAACCACCGCTTCCTGCGGCAGGTGCAGATCCGCTACCCGTTCGACAACGACCGGATGCGGCGGATGAGCCTGGTGGAGGAGGGCCCGGAGAAGAAGATCCGCATGGCGCACCTGGCGGTGGTGGGCAGCCACAGCGTCAACGGCGTGGCGGAGCTGCACACCAACCTGCTGCGGCGCGACGTGCTGCCGGACTTCGCGGAGATGTACCCCGAGCGCTTCAACAACAAGACCAACGGGGTGACGCCGCGGCGCTGGCTGCTGTGGAGCAACCCGCGGCTCTCCAAGCTCATCACCAGCCGCATCGGTGACGGCTGGGTGTCGGACCTGGATCAGCTCCAGAAGCTGGCGCCCCACGCGGAGGATCCGGTGTTCCGCAAGGCCTTCGCCGAGGTGAAGAAGCAGAACAAGGAAGACCTGTCGCGCTACCTGCGGGACACGTGCTGGGTGAACCTGGACCCGAACGCCATCTTCGACGTGCAGATCAAGCGCCTGCACGAGTACAAGCGCCAGCTGCTCAACGCGCTGCACATCGTGTCGCTGTGGATGAAGGCGCGGCGCGACCCCAGCACCATCATCGCCCCGCGCGTGTTCCTCTTCGGCGCGAAGGCGGCCCCGGGCTACCACCTGGCCAAGCTCATCATCCGGCTGGTCAACGGCATCAGCGAGGTGGTCAACAGCGACGCGGGCACCACGGGCCTGCAGGTGCTGTTCGTGCCCAACTACCGGGTGAGCCTCGCCGAGCGCATCATCCCGGCCACGGACGTGTCCGAGCAGATCTCCACCGCGGGCATGGAGGCGTCCGGCACGGGCAACATGAAGTTCATGATGAACGGCGCGCTCACGCTGGGCACGCTGGACGGCGCGAACGTCGAAATCCGCCAGGTGGTGGGCGACGACAACTTCTTCCTCTTCGGCCTCACGGCGGACGAGGTCATCGCCCGCAAGCGCGCCGGCTACCGGCCGCGTGACGAGTACGAGCGCAACGTCGAGCTGCGCGAGGCGTTGGATCTCATCGCCTCGGGCTTCTTCTCGCCGGAGGACAAGAACCTCTTCAAGCCCCTGGTGGACAGCCTGCTGGAGGAGGACCGTTACCTCGTGCTGGCGGACTTCGCCGCGTATGCCGCGAAGCAGGAAGAGGTGGCGCGCACCTACAAGGACCAGGACGCATGGACGCGCAAGGCCATCTTCAACGTGGCACAGGCGGGCATCTTCTCCTCGGATCGCACCATCAAGCAGTACGCCGAGGAGATCTGGCAGGTGAAGCAGACGCCCGTGGGCCCGTGAGCCCGGGCTGAAGGAGTGCCCGTGGCCCGCCGGGGCCACGGGCGCCCTGCCCCTCCGGTGATGGGCGGCCCGGAGGCCGGGGACTCAGCCGACGTGGATGCCGGACAGGCCGAAGTGATGCCGGATGCGCTCGGCGTCCGCGCCGAGTCCGCCCTCCTCCAACTTCTGGGTCACGTACCTCAGGGCCGAGCCCATGTCCGGGACGATGACGTGCGGCATGGGCATGGCCTTGAGGTGGAAGATGAGGCTGAGCACCAGGCGCACGGGTGCCGAGGTCACGATGGTGGCATTGCCGATCACCTGCTCACGCAGGAGGGCCTCGTGCTGGCGTGTCCACTCCGCCTGCAGCTGACGCTGATGGGCCGTGAAGAGGCCCACCTGGCTCAGGTCCGAGACGACGACGTGCCGCTCCCCCCGCTGTGCGTAGCTGAGCGATCGGGCGAGGAATGCCTCGAACTCCGCGTCCGTCAGCGAGCCGGTGAGGCGGATGACGAGCAACGGCCAGAGCGAATCGTCAAAGGAGATGATCGCGCTCACGGCGCCTGGCTCCTCCTACCGCAGGTGTCTCCCAGGAAGATGTCTGCCCGGGAGACGAAGGGCACCTGTCCCTTCGGGCAGCGCACCCGGTCAACCCTGACCGGCCGACTGCCCACCCAGCAGCCGAGCTCACACCATGGACGAGATGCCGTCCGAAAGAAAGAGGCCGCCCCGGTCACCCGGAGCGGCCTCTCGAACATTAGCGAGGTGAACGACTACGGCAACTCGGCGGGACTCGAGGAGTTCTGCGGCTGACGGACCGCGCGCTGCACGAAGTCATTCGCGTTGTTGTCGGTGTCGGTACCGTTGCCGTGGTTGGCATCAACACCCCCCACCGCCATGGTCTCGGAGGTGGAGGAGGAGTACGCCTTACGCTCGAGGCTACCGCCAACAGCCGGGTGGGACGGAGCAGTGGAGCCCTCGGGATGGTTCCCGGTGCCATACCCCAGCTTGTCCACCGTGTTCGGATCATTGAGATTGGTCGTAACCAATCCAGGCCCGATGCGGATGTTACCGCCACCTGTGGTCGAAGCAGACGTATCGAAGTTGTAGGAAGCGTCCTTCGCGCCGGTGTAGTTGGCACCCCCGAGCAGGAAGTACTTCCTGGGCTGGATGATGGTACCACCGGGGGCGGTGGTCGAGTTGATCGTGACCGTGCCGGTGTAGTTCGAGCCAGCGGCCGACTTGTACTGCACCGTCCACCCATTGAGATCCACGGGGCTGTCGGTCGGGTTGTACAGCTCGATGAACTCATCGGTCGAGCTGGTGCCGGAACCAGTACCCCCGGAGAACTCGCTGATGACCACGTGGTTGGTCAGCACGGGAGGCGGCGGAACAGAACCCACCACCGTCACGCTGCCGTAGCTACCCGCGGGCGGAGTCACGGCCCCGCTCTGGTCGCAGTACACGTAGTCCGAGTAGTCACCCGTGGCCGGATCCTGGAGCCGGTAGCGGAAGCCGTACTTGTACGTGCCCGGGGCGGAGGGAAGGGTCAGCGTCCCCATCATCTCGTCGTTGTCGTTGCTGGTGGTGCTGTAGTAGCCGCCGTTGAAGAACACGGGAGACCACGTCCAGGCCGCCGGGTTGGTGGAGTCCGTGCCGTAACCCAGCTCGGCGGACACGAACGGGTAGAAGTCGTTCCCGAACGTGTTCCGGTCGGTCACGCCCGGCTCGTAGAACTGGCTGTAGATGGTCCACGAGGAGCCCGGCTCCACGGTGGCCGGGTAGTTGCCATCCACGGACGGGAACGTCTTCGGGCTCTGGATGACGCAGTAGTCCACCGGCGCGGTGGCGGCCACTCCGCAGGTGGAGTTGGGCGCGTTGGGCGTGCCGTAGTCTCCGCCCGCCAGCTGCGTCTCCGCGTCACACCAGTACCAGGACTGGGCATGGGCCTTGGTGCCCATCACGACCGACGAGAGGCTCATCGCCTTGCCACGGGTCTGCGGGAAGTCCGCCGAGTACGTGAAGTCCTCCACCGTGGTGGCGCCGTGGCTGAGCCGGATGACCCCCGAGCCGCTGAGGGAGATGGCGTTGCCGTAGGCGGCGTTGGCGGAGACCCCACCGTTGGAGGCGGTGTCCGCGTCCTGCGCCAGGACGAACGTCCCCTTGCCGTCGATCACCACCGGAACGGAGCCGCCACCACCCACCGTGTAGGAGGTGGTCGATTCGCCGTTGACGTACTCCACCAGCAGGCCATTGAGGTCGAGCAGGTTCGAGGTGTTGTTGGACACCTCGATGTACTGGGTGGTGCCCGTGTTGGGGTTGTGCATCACCTCGGAGATGCTCAGCTGATCCGCCGCGGGAGCGGCGGCCGTGTCGCACGCGTCCTTGAAGCAGACGCCGCTGGGGCCGGGGCACGTGGTGGTCGTCTGCGACTGCTGGCAGGTAGGGTTGTTGTCCACGACCACGCAGGTCTCCGTGGTCGTGGTCAGCGAGACACCATCCGCGCCGCAGGTGGACGAGGGCGCCGCGCAGTCGGGGACGCACGGGCTCGCGTTGGACGTCATCGCCGAGGTGACGAAGAACGAGCTGTTGCCCGCGTCGTCCCAGACCTTCAGGGCGAAGTAGTAGGTGGTCGAGGGGCTCAAGCCGGTGACGGTGGCCGTCTCCGGATCCGGGCTCCCCGGGGCCTGGGGGGCACCCGTGAGCACCTGGTCGGTCAGGGACTCGAACGACTCCGCGGTGATCGCGCTCGTCGAGTAGCGCAGGTCGTAGCTGGTGGCGGTGCCGGCGGCTCCGTCATCACCCACGGGCAGCCAGCTCAGCTTCACCTGGGTGCTCGTCCTGCTCACCACGGTGAGCGGCGCGACGCTCGGTGCGGCATCGTCCGTAATGTTGAACGCGGCACTGGTGGCGTCGCTGAGTGGCGTCCCCATGGCCCTGATCTGGAAGCCCGTGCCCTGCTGATCCACGGTGAGATCCGGGAAGTTGGCGATGCCGTGCTGCGGAGCGACGGTCAGCACGCCGCCCAGCACGGCCGACACGTTACCGCCGGACAGGGCCAGCGTAATGGCGGGCGTCGCGACGTCGACGAGGTTTCCGAACTCGTCGGTGATGCCCACGGTCACCGAGCCCAGCGACGTGCGCACCCTGGCGCTCTGAGGCTGGTCGCGGAACGCGAGCAGCTTGGGCACGTCGGGGTTGATGCTGATCGACTTCCCATCGCTCAGCGAGCCGCTGGACAGATCCTTCACGGCCAGCGGCTGATTGCCCGCGGTCTTCAGCGTCACCTGGAAGGACTGGTGGCCGTTGTCCGCGGCGACGAACGTGTAGTCGCCGGGCAGGACGGCCTTCGGATCCGTCGAAGCGGAGAAGCCGATGGTGCCCCTGTAGCCGGTGGCCACGTTGCCGAAGGAGTCCTTCAGCGTCACGTCGACGGTGAACGAGGTACCCGCGGTGAACGGGCCCGTGGGCGCCGCCAGCGCGAGCGTCAGGGCGTCGGCCGGAGTGACCGTCTCCACCGTGTCGGAGGCACTCAGACTCCGAGCCGCGTCCGTCACGGTCAACTTGGTGGCAACGGCCTTCTCCAGCGTGAAGTCGAACGCGCGGCTGCCATTGTCCTCGGGGAGGAAGGCGTAGTCGGCCGGCACCGTGACCCTATCCGCCGGGTCCGCGGAGAAGTGCACCGTCCCGGAGTAGTCCTTCACGATGTTGTCGTGGGCATCGAACGCGGTGACCGTCGCACGCAGCGGGTCGCCGGCCTTCACGGAGCCCGGAGCATCCAGCACGAGCTTCGCCACCGTGTTCCACGTCACCGAGGTGTCGGCCGTGGCGAAGAGGGCCGGAGTGGCCTTGTCCTCCACCCGGAGGGTCTGCGTGCCCACGGTGAGCATCTGCACGGTGAACTTCTTGAGGCCCTGGTCGGCGGCCGTGAAGGTGTACTCGCCCAGGGGCGGCGCCTTCGCGTCGGTGGAGGTGAAGAGCACCGTGCCGGTGTAGCCGGTCTCACGCTGGTCGGAGCCGTCGAGCTTCTCGACCGTGATCTCCACCGAGTCGCCGGCCTTCATCGTGGGCGGCAGACCCGTGAGCACCAGCTTGCCCAGGGGCGGCTCGGACACCTCCACGTCCAACGTGGCGGCCGTCAGACCCGACGCGGAAGCCGTGACGGTGCGCGAGCCCGCGGTCTTCAGGACCACGCCATCGAAGGTGTGCTGCCCCTTGTCGGCGGCAGTGAAGGGCCAGGCCGCCGGCAGCTCCGCGGCGGTGTCATTGGAGGAGAGCGCCACCGAACCGGCGTATCCCTCCGCGGGGTTGTCATAGGCGTCGAACACCTTCACCGTCACGCTGATCGCGGAGGAGGCGACCGTCGTGCCCGGGCCGGAGATCTCCAGACGGGAGGCAGGGGCGTGGGCGATGTCGAAGGGCGTACTGGTGGCGGGGGTGATGCTGCCCGAGGCGACGGAGGCCTCCAGGGTGTAGCCCTTGCCGGCCTTCTCGATCCGCACGGAGTCGAACGTGGCCACGCCATTGACGGCGTTCATGCTGAGCGTCCCGAGGCCCGTGGCCCCATTCACCTTCAGCGTCACCAGCGAGGTCTCGTTGCCAACGGTCACGCCATTCGCGTCCTGGATGGCCACCTGGAAGGAGGCCAGCTTCACGCCGGCCGTCCCGCTCTGCGGCTGCGTGGTGAAGACGAGCTTGGAGGCCGTGGTGAACGGCGTGGTGAAATCGAGCGTGGAGACGACGGAGTTGTTCGCGTTGTCCGTCACCGTCAGGGCCACGTAGTACCTGAGCCCGGGGGTGAGGTTCGTGAGCGACACCGTCTCGTTGCTACCGGACGGCTTGGGAGCCGCCATGGACACCGTCTGGGCACCCGAGAGGTCCGGGTTGGTGGAGTAGCTGAAGTCGTAGCGGGTGGCCCTTCCGAACGACCCATCATCACCCGGCGCCGTCCAGGAGATGGTGGCGGAGGTGGCGGTGAGGGCCGTCCGGAACAACTCCGGCTGGGTGGGCTTCACGTTGTCCGTGATGGTGAAGGGGTTGCTGAGCGCGGAGACGAGCCCGGGCGCGGAAGCGGTCAGCACATAACCCGCGGCGTCATCGGCGGTGGAGAGGTTCTGGAAGGAAGCCACGCCGTCCACCGGTGCCACCGAGGCGGCGCCCGCCAGCGTCCCGCCCTTGTCGAGGGCGAGCGACACCAGGGGTGTACCCGCGGCCGTCCGGTTGCCGGCGGCGTCCAGCAGCACCACCGCCACGCTGAAGGCCGTGCGCACCGGGCTGTTGGGCGGCTGACTGGTGAAGACGAGCTTCGCGGGGGGACCGGCCACCACGTCCAGCTCGAGCGAAATCGTGAGGGCCGCGTTGTCCTTGTCCGCCACCGTCACCTTCCGGGCGCCACCCGCCCTCTTCAGGACGATGCCGTTGGTGAAGACGTGCCGGCCCGCGTCGGCCGCGGTGAAGGTGTAGTCCGAGGGCAGCACGTCGGCGCCGTCATCGGAGGAGAAGTGCACGGTGCCGGTGTAGCCCGTCACCGCGTTGCCGAAGACGTCGACCGCGGAGACCTCGAGGCTCAGCGGGCTGCCGGACGTCACGGGCGACACCACCGGGGACAGCTTCAGAGAGGCCAGCGCGGCGGGCGCCACGTCGAAGGCCGGGCTCGTCGCGCCCGTCAGCCCCTCGGCGCTCGCCGTCAGGGTGTAGCCCCGCGCGGCCTTCTCGAGCACCAGCCCGGAGAAGCGCGCCACGCCCTTCACCGCCTGCGCCGACACCGTCCCCTTCAGGCTGGCACCCGCCGGGCCGGAGCCGATCGCCACCGTGACGGTGTTCGTGGCCTCCGTCATCGTCTCGCCATCCGCGTTCTGGATGGCCACGTCGAACACCCCGAGCTCCGCTCCAGCCGTACCGGAAGGAGGCGCCGAGATGAAGGCCAGCTTCGAGGCCGACAGGACGACGAAGTCCAGGGTGGGCCGCGCCGACAGCGTCACCGGGCCCCCCTCCGCCTCCACGGACGCCGTCACCGTCTTCGTCCCGACCACGGTGGACGTCACCTTCACGGTGGTCACACCCTGTGCGTCGGTGGTCTCGGGCTGCGTCACCGCGTTGCCCTCGCCGGAGACCGACACCTTCACCGTGCGGCCCGCCAGCGGCGTTCCATCCGCCTTGCGCACCGTCACCGTGATGCTGGCGGCGTCCTGACCGTTGGCGCGCAAGCCCACGGCCTTGTCCACCTCCACCGTCGAGCGATCCGGATCCGGCTGCTCACGTGCGGACGGAGGATTGACGACCGGGTCACCACAACCCGAGCCGCATCCTACGGACAGGCCGAGCAACAGCACGCTCCACGCGACCAGTCGCGCGAGCGTGGGGGGTCCATGCATCATGAACGTCTCCAGGCAGAGAGGGCAGGCCCTCACCCGCTAACGAGAGGGCAAGGACAGAGTGCTTTCTATCAGACACTCCCTCCCTGGAAAAACTCAGTGCCAGAAGACGGAATTGTTACACGCCCGCCTGCTTCACATCCCCATGGCCTGGAGCATGAGGCCGGAGCCGAGCAGGGACTGGCCGCCGTCGCAAACCATGATGGAGCCGGTGATGTACGAGGCCGCATCCGACGCCAGGAAAAGCGCGAGTTGCGAGATATCCTGCTTGGTGCCGAAGCGGGCCAGGGGCAGGGCCTTGGTGAGCTTCTCGCGGGCGTCGTCGCCAGGGGCGAGCCGGCGCATGCCCTCGGTGTCGTCGATGGGGCCGGGGGTGATGGAGTTGATGCGCACACCCGCCCCACCCCACTCGATGGCGAGGGTGCGGGTGATCATGTCCACGCCGGCCTTGGCGGCGCAGACATGGGCCTGCATGGCCATGGGGAGGTAGGCCTGGGGCGCGGAGATGTTGATGACGGAGGCGCCCGGCTTGCGCAGGTGCTCGTAGGCGGCGCGGCACGCGTTGAAGGTGCCCAGCACGTCGATCTCCAGCACCGACTTGAAGCCGTTGGAGGACATGCCCAGCGCCGGAGCGGGGAAGTTGCCCGCCGCGCCGCACACGAGGATGTCGATCTCCCCGTACGCGTCATGGGCCGCCTGGAAGGACTTCTCCACGGCCTCGTAGTTGCGGACGTCCGCGGGCACGCCCATGGCGGTGCCATGGGCCTGGAGACCCTTCACGGCCGCCTCCAGCTTCTCCACGTTGCGGCCGTTGATGACGACCTTGGCGCCCGCCTTCACGAACGCCTCGGCGATGCCGAGATTGATACCGCTGCTACCGCCGGTGACGAACGCCACCTTGCCCGCCAGCAACCCGTCCCGGAAAACACCCTGAGCCATGTGATTCATCTCCCCTGGAAGCGCGGAGGCCGCCGCTCGGCGTATGCAGCGAAGGCCTCGGCGAGGTCATGCGACTGAAGGAAGGCGGAGTTCCACACCGCCACGTAGCGCAGACCGTCCGCCACGGACTTGTCCGCGCAATACTCCATCACCTGCTTGGCGCCCTGGACGACCAGGGGCGGATTCTCGGCGATCTTCCGCGCGGTGGCGCGTGCCGCGGCCAGCAGCTCCTCGGGGGTGGCGAAGACCTGGTTCACCAGTCCCATCTGGAGGGCACGGTCCGCGTCGATGTCGCCACCGGTATAGGCGAGCTCGCGCGTGTTCCCCTCGCCGATGATGCGCGGCAACCGCTGGAGCGCACCGAGGTCCGCGGTGATGCCCACGCGCACCTCGCGCAGGGAGAACTTCGCCTCCCGCGAGCAGTAGCGGAAATCGCACGCGGCGATGAGGTCGATGCCTCCGCCGATGCACCAGCCGTGCACCGCGGCCAGCACCGGCTTGCGGCAGCGGGCGAGCCCCTCGGTGGCGGCCTGCATCTTCTCGATGAGCTGGAGGAGCCGGGTGCGCTCGAGCGCGAGGTTGCCCTCTCCCACCAGCAGCGGCCCGAGCGACTCCATCATCGCCATCAGGTCCAGGCCGTAGGTGAAGTGGGCGCCCTCGCCCCGCAGGAGGATGACGCGCACCGAATCATCCGCGTCGAGCGTCCGGAGCACCTCCGGCATCTCACGCCAGAAGTCCGGCCCGAGCGCGTTGCCCTTGCCGGGGCCGGTGAGGACCACCTCGGCGATGCCATCCGCCTGCTCGATACGAAGAGACTGGTATGTGGCCGTCATTCAGGGCCCTCCCTCGCGAGGAAGGGCCACTTGAGCAGAACGCCCGGGCAGCGTCCACGCCCGCGCGCTCAGCCGAACTCGACCACCTTCATGCCGAAGAGCCGCTCCACGGATTGGATGAGCTCGTCGCTCACCTGCACCTTGAGCGCGGTGTTGCCGATGAGCGCCTCGGCCTCGTTGGAGAACAGCAGGCTGACGGCCACCGGCGTGGCCCCCGCGTACTGTTTGGCGATCTCCGCCAGCTTCGCCAGCCGATCGTCCGTGGCCAGATCCACCGGCAGCCGCAGCTCCAGCCGCTTGGTGCGCTTCTCTCGCACGGCCTTGAGGCTCTGGATGTCCTCGACGATGAGCTCCGCCACCGGCGTGTCCTCGTCACGCTGGTTGATCTGCACCGTGCCCGTCACGAGGATGGGGTCATCGCTCTTGAGCAACGGCTCCCAGTGCTCGAAGCCGGGCTTGGGCCCCGCCTTCGTCCACTTGCCGTCCTTGCCCATCACGTTGCGCGTGCCGTCCTTGCCCGGGAAGCACACCAGCTCGATGGAGCCCGACAGGTCCTCCAGCGTCACCCACGCCATGCGCTTGCCCGTCTTCGTGGGCCGCTCGCGCAGGGCCGCCACGATGCCGGCGATGGTGAGCTTCTCGTCCTTGCGAGCACGCTGCACCGCGGTGATGGGCCGCGCGTAGCGCTTGAGCTCCTTGTCGTACTGGTGCAGCGGGTGGCCCGACACGTAGAAGCCGATGGCCTCCTTCTCCAGCGCCAGGCGCTCCTTCTCCGACCACTCCTCCACCTGGACGTAGTCGTCCTTCATCGCGCCGCCGCCCGACGACCCGCCACCCAGCATGCCGAAGAGCGAGCTCTGCCCCGCGGCCTTGTCCTTCTGGCTGCTGGAGCCGCGGCTCATCGCGCGCTCGATGCTCTCGAAGAGCTGCCGCCGCGGGCGGTTCTCGAAGTCGAAGGCGCCCGCCTTCACCAGCGCTTCCAGCACCTTGCGGTTCACCTTGCGCGAGTCCACGCGCTCGCAGAAGTCGAACAGGCTCTTGAAGGGCCCCTCCTTGCGCGCCTCGACGATGGACTCGATGGCGCCCTCGCCCACGCCCTTGATGGCGCCCAGGCCGAAGCGGATCTTCCCCTCCACCGCGCCGAAGGCCATGTCCGACTGGTTCACGTCCGGCGGCAGCACCTGCACGCCCGACTGGCGCGCCTCGCCGATGTGCAGCACCACCTTGTCGGTGTTTTCCTTCTCGCTCGTGAGAAGGGCCGCCATGAACTCCACGCGGTAGTGCGCCTTGAGCCAGGCCGTGTGGATGGTGACGAGGCCGTAGGCCGCCGAGTGGCTCTTGTTGAAGCCGTACTCGGCGAACTTCTCCATGAGGTCGAAGATCTCGCCGGCCACCTTCAGGTCGACGTTGTTGTTCTTGCACCCCTCGAGGAAGCCGGCCCGCTCGGCCTGCATGACCTCGGCCTTCTTCTTGCCCATCGCGCGGCGCAACAGGTCCGCACGGCCCAGGGTGTAGCCTCCCAGCACCTGGGAGATCTGCATCACCTGTTCCTGGTAGACGATGACGCCGTAGGTGTCCTTGAGAACGGGCTCCAGCGCCGGGTGCGGGTACGTCACCGGCTCGCGGCCGTGCTTGCGGTTGATGAAGACGTCCACCATGCCCGAGTCGAGCGGACCCGGGCGGTAGAGCGCGCCGGCGGCGACCACGTCTTCGAAGCAGGACGGCTTGAGCTTCATCACCATTTCGGTGAAGCCGCTGGACTCCATCTGGAAGACGCCGGCCGTGTCGCCCTCGGCCATCAGCTTCCAGACATCCGCGTCACCCTCCAGCGGGATGTCCTCGCGCAGGATGGGCTTGCCATTGGGCGGGTTGCGGTTGATGAGGTTGAGCGCGTTCTGGATGACGGTGAGCGTCTTGAGGCCGAGGAAGTCGAACTTCACCAGGCCGGCGGCCTCCACCTCGTCCTTGGCGAACTGGGTGATGAGGGTGTCCTCGCCCGGAGGCTGGTAGGTGGGCACGAACTCCCACAGCGGCTTGTCGGCGATGACGACGCCGGCCGCGTGCATGCCGGGCTGACGGTGCAGGCCTTCCAGCGCGAGGGCGATCTCCAGCACGTCCTTGGTGGTGACGTCCTTGCCCTCCACCTGCCCGATGGCGGTGGGCTTCTCCATCATCTCCTTGAGACGCGGCTCCTGCTCGATGGCGTCCTTGAGGGTGATGCCGAGCACCTCGGGCACCAGCTTGGCGATGCGGTCACCCTCGCTGAAGGGCAGCGCGAACACGCGGCACACGTCGCGCAGCACGCTCTTGGCCTTGAGCGAGCCGAACGTGATGATCTGCCCGACGTTGTTCTCGCCGTACTTGCGGCCCACGTACTTGATGACCTCGTCGCGCCGGTCCTGGCAGAAGTCGATATCGAAGTCCGGCATCGACACGCGCTCGGGGTTGAGGAAGCGCTCGAAGAGCAGGTTGTACGGGAGCGGATCCAGGTCGGTGATGCGCAGGCAGTAGGCCACGAGGGAACCCGCGCCCGAGCCACGGCCCGGCCCCACCGGAATCCCGTGCTGCTTGGCCCAGTTGATGAAGTCCTGGACGATGAGGAAGTAGCCGCTGAACCCCATCTTCTGGATGACGCCGATCTCCAGCTCCAGGCGGGCCTTGTAGGGCTCGCGGTCCACGGGCGGCTTGCCTGCGCGGTAGCGCGCCAGGTCGATCTCCTTGAAGCGCTCCTCGAGGTTGGCGCGCGCCAGCTCCGCCATGTAGCTGTCCGGCGAGTGGCTGTCGGGCACCTTGAAGGTGGGCAGCATGGGCTTGCCCAGCTTCAGCTCCAGGTTGATCTGCTCGACGATGCGCTGGGTGTTGTGGACGGCCTCGGGGGTGTCCTTGAAGTACTCCAGCATCTCCTGGGGACTGGTGACGTAGAGCTTGTCCGTGGAGTGCTTCATGCGCTTGCCATCGGCGAGCGTCTTGCCGCTGGCGATGCACATGAGGAGCTCGTGCGCGCGCGCGTCCTCTTTCTTGATGTAGTGCGCGTCCGCGGTGGCGCACAGGGGGATGGCCAGGTCCCGGCTGAGCTGCTTGAGGTTCTCGTTGGCCTTCTCCTGCTCGGGCATCCCGTTGGATTGCACCTCGAGGAAGAAGTGCTCGGGCTCGAAGATGCCCTTGTACTCGAGCGCCGCCCTGCGGGCGTGGTCCATGTCCCCGCGGAAGGCCGCGCCCGTCACTTCACCACCCAGGCACGCGGTGAGCGCGAACAGACCCTTGCTGTGGTCCTTGAGCAGCTCCTTGTCGATGCGCGGGTGGTAGTAGAAGCCCTCGCGGTAGGCCATGGACGAGAGGTACTTGAGGTTGTCGTACCCCTCCTTGTTCTTGGCCAGCAGGATGAGGTGGTGGCCCACCTTCTCCGAGCGGTCCTTGCGGCCCTTGGGACCGGCGACGTAGGTCTCCATGCCGATGATCGGCTTGATGCCCGCGTCCTTGGCCTTCTTGTAGAAGTCGATGGTGGCGAACATGTTGCCGTGATCCGTCACGGCCACGCTCGTCATCCCCTTCTCCTTCACCGTCTTGATGAGGTCCTTCATCCGGATCGCCCCATCGAGGAGCGAGTACAGGGAGTGCAGGTGCAGATGGGTAAAGGACATGGCTGGAAGGTAGTCAGGAAGAGGTCGTACAGCACCACATTTGTTCAGGGTCGCGGAGAGCGCCAGTTCTCTGCCAGGCGATGCGTCCAGGGCCAGAAAATCGGCCTCGGCGCCTTGTGCCATGCCCCGCACGGGGCGTGAAGGAGCCACCGGGTCGGGTGTGGGGCACACGGCCTGACACCTGGGCTTCCCCTCGGAAGCCTCCCCGTGGGGCGGCCAGGGAGGCGGGCGGCCTTCACACTTCTTTACACCACCCGAAAGCCCTCGAAATGGGCCCCTCGCATCCTCTCACCGTCGCCGATTGACGGCGTCCACGAAAGAACGAGGGGCCCGGAAGGCCCCCGGGAGCATACGTCATGACCACGAAGAACAAGCTGCTCATCGCCGGTTCCGCCGTCCTCGCCTTCGTCATCCTCACGGGCTTCCGCGGGGGCCACTTCGGCGGCCCGCGCGACCCCGAGCGCGTGAAGCAGATGATCACCTGGAAGATGGATGACCGGCTGGAGGACCTGAAGGCGACGGACGCCCAGAAGCAGGCGCTCCACGGGCTGAAGGACTCGCTCTTCGAGGACGGCAAGCGCCTCTTCGAGGAGCAGAAGGACTCGCGGGGCCGGATGCTGGAGCAGTGGGAGTCGCCCAACCCGGATGCCAGGGCCGTGCACTCCCTGGTGGATGAGCGCGTGGACGCCTTCCGGGCCTTCGCCCACAAGGTGGCCGATGCCGCCCTGGAGGCCCACCGCATCCTCACCCCGGAGCAGCGCCAGCAGGTGACGGCCGGAGTCCGTGAGCACATGAACGCCCACTAGCACTCGATTGCATGCGGAAGCACACATGGGGGTTGGACCGGGGTCCAGTCCCGTCCCCGGCCCCTCCCCCAGTGAGTACCCTGGGGGAGTGCCACAGAACTACGAAGAGTACGCCCGCCGCATCCGCGGCTACGTCGATATCGCAGAGGTGAACGAGTACGCCCGTGTGCTCGAGGGGGGTGTCGAGTATCCCCTCTTCCGGCTCACCGTGCCCGGCGAACGTTGGTTGGTGATCACCTCGGGCTTCCATGGCGAGGAGCCCGCCGGCCCGCTCACGCTGTGCCGTTACTTCGCGGACATCGCCGCCTACGCCCGCGAACGCCAGGTGGGCCTGCGCGTGTACCCGTGCATCAACCCCTCGGGCTTCGAGGACGGCACCCGTTACAACCGCAGCGGGGAGAAACCCAACAACGACTTCATGCGCTACGAGACGGCGCCCGGCGTGTGGAAGGGCGAGCTCAACCGCGGCGAGCCCTTCCTTCGCTGGGCCCTCTACGACGGCGGCCCCAAGGAGACGCGCGCCGTACGCGCGGACATCGTGCGCCACCCCGCTCCCGTGGCCGCGCTCGACATCCACCAGGACAACTACCTGCCGGGCGCCGCCACCTACGCCTATACCTTCGGGGACAAGAACCTCTACCGGCCCATCATGAGGGCCGCCTCGGAGCACGCCCAGGTCATCCGCGATGAGAAGGTGGACGAGGTCAACCGCACCGACGCGGATGGCCTCATCGAGTACAACGATGGCAGTGTCACGGACTACTTCCTGCGCAGCGGGGTGCCCTACACCGCGACACTGGAGACCACCACCCGGACTCCGCTAGAAGCCTGCCACGCCATCAACCTCATCTGGATTCGCGGCTTCATCGACCTGGCCGCGCGTGGGAGCGGGAGCACCTCATGATTCACCAGGCTCGGGCGCCCTACCCTTCCTGGCCGAACCGGTGGAGCTGCCCCACCGCGCCGGGCACCACCACGTCCCCGAGCGCGCGGACGAGGGCCTGGGTCGCCCTCCATCCCGTGCAGTGCCCCGGGACGAGCCGCTTCAAGCCGAGCGCCTGGATGTCCCGCACCGTGTCGTCGATCCATTGCTCGTTGAACGGCCCGGAGAGGTGCAGTCCCCCCATGGCCGCGTGGAGCGGCACCGAGGGGAAGCGCCCCGCCGCATCCTTCAATACGTTCACGATGCCCGCGTGCGAGCACGCGCTGAAGACCACCAGTCCCCGGTCCCGCACGTGCACGGCCAGGTAGCGCTCGTCCATCACCAGCGGGTCGGGGACCCAGCTCCCGTCGTCCGCGCGGTGGAACTGCTGTGGCAGCCCCTTTTCGTAGGGCGTCACCCGGGCGATCTCCCCGCTGACGAAGAACATGTCCTCGAGGAGCGTGCGGGCCTCGGACGCGTTCACCACCGCGCCACCGGCGGCGGTCAGCTCCTCCACCGAGGGCACATCTCCCAGCGGCAGGACGCGGCCATCTGCGAGCATGAAGGCACGCTTGTCGAACATGCCCGGGTTGACGTGCATGGGGACGTCCCGGCCACCGTTGGTCGCCTTGATCATCCGCAGGGCCTGGGGCAGCCCGCCCGCATGGTCGAAGTGCCCATGCGACAGGACGACACTCTCGATGGAGCCCAGGTCCACGCCGAGCCGCTGGGCATTTCGCTCGAAGGCATAGGCCTCCGGCCCCGCGTCGAACAGCACGGTGTGCCGGGTACTCCCGACATGGGCCGTCACCACCAGTGAAAGGCCCCACGCCGCGCAGCAGAGGCACGAGCCGGTGAGCTCCTTCATCCCGGCTTGCACGAGGTTGGGCCCCTCCGGCGTCACCGTGGATGGAACCGTGGAGAGCAGATCGAGCACGTTGTCGACGACGACGAACACCTCGAGACGATCTACCGCGCGAAGGGATGGGACGGTCACGGACATGGGCGACTCCTTGGGGTCTTGCGGACGGCGCCCCTATACCAGTCCCGCTCCACGGCCGGGGGCCTCTCTTGCCAGTCCCGGAGGCGCCCCGCACACTGTGCTCGCGCGGGCCTGCACGGCCAGCGAACCCGGGAGCATCTGGGCCGAACGCCCCCGTCAGGAGGAAGCCGTGAGGCGCTGGAATGGTTGGGGACACGCCGCCGTCAGCTACCCGCTGCCGGACACCACCGCCGCCGTCCTCACGGAACGGGTCGGCCAGGGCACCGCCCCACGGGATGCCACGCTGTCCGAGGTGATGGCCTCCGTGCCACCCTCGCGCCTGCCGCCGCATCCGCTCGTCTCCACCGGGCCCGAGGTCCGCGTGCGCCATGCGCGCGGGCAGAGCTTCCCCGACCTCATCGTCATGCGCTCCGGGCACGTGCCAGCCTTCCCGGATGGCGTGGCCGTCCCCCGCCAGGCGGAGGAGGTGCGCGCGCTCTTCGCCTACGCGCAGGAGACGGGCGCTCGCATCATCCCCTATGGCGGAGGCACCAGCGTCGTCGGCCACGTCAACGTCGAGCCCGGTGATGCCCCCATCCTCACCGTGTCCCTGGAGCGTCTCCAGCAGCTCCACGCGCTCTCCGAGGAGGACCGGCTGGCCACCTTCGGCGCGGGCGTGAGCGGCCCCCGGCTCGAGGAGCAGCTGCGCACCCGGGGCTACACGCTCGGGCACTTCCCGCAGTCCTTCGAGCAGTCCACGCTCGGCGGATGGATCGTCACCCGCTCGCGCGGGCAGCAGTCCCTCGGTTACGGGCGCATCGAGAACCTGTTCGCCGGAGGGCGGCTCGAGGCCCCCGCTGGAACCGTGGAGCTGCCCACCTTCCCCGCCAGCGCCACCGGGCCGGACGTGCGCGAATTCATCCTCGGCTCGGAGGGGCGCATGGGCATCCTCACCGAGGCCACGGTGCGCATCTCGCCGTTGCCCGAGCGGGAGGAGTTCCTCGCCCTCTTCTTCCCCGACTGGGAGCGGGCACGGACCGCCGTGAGGGAGCTGGCGCAGAGTGGCGCGCCGCTGTCCATGCTGCGCCTGAGCACCGCCGAGGAGACGGCCATCAACCTCGCCCTGGCCGGTCACCCGCGCATGGTGGGGCTGCTGTCCGGAGTGCTCGCGCTGCGGAGCGTGGGCCCGGACCGCTGCATGCTGGTGCTCGGGCTCTCCGGGAGCGCTCGCACCGTGGAGCACGGCCGGAGGATGGCGTTGGACCTGGCCGGCGGGCACGGCGGTGTGCGCGTGCCCGTGCTCGGGGAGAAGTGGAAGAAGGGCCGCTTCCGCTCGCCCTACCTGCGCAACGCCGCCTGGGAGCGCGGCTGGGGAGTGGACACCGTGGAGACGGCCACCTCCTGGAGCAACGTGCCCCGGCTGCTCGCCGCCGTCGAGGGCGCACTCCGCGGGGCACTCGCGGACCGGGGCGAGGAGGTACTCGCCTTCACCCACTTGTCCCACGTGTACCCCAGCGGCTCCAACCTCTACACGACGTTCATCTTCCGCCTGGGCTCCGAAGCCGGGGAGACCCACGCCCGCTGGCTCGCGCTCAAGACGGCCGCCAGCCGCGCCATGGTCGCCCACGGTGGAACCATCAGCCACCAGCACGGCGTGGGCACGGACCACCGGCCCTATCTGGAGGCGGAGAAGGGGCCGCTCGGCGTCGCCGCCATCCGCCAGCTGCTGGGAACCTTCGATCCAGCGGGCCTGCTCAACCCGGGCAAGCTCGTCTGACACGCCGTTGGGGGGAGTCGTCACACCATGTCCGCATCCACCGCACGAGAGGCGCTCTGGGGAGCCCTCGCACGGCCCTGGGATTTGATCATCATCGGAGGCGGAATCACCGGCGCCTCCGTCCTGCGCGAGGCCACCCGCGCGGGCCTGAAGGCCCTGCTCGTCGAGCAGCGGGACTTCGCCTGGGGCACCTCGAGCCGCTCCACCAAGCTGGTCCATGGAGGACTGCGCTACCTCGCCAACGGCGACGTGCCCATGGTCCGCCAGTCCATCCGTGAGCGGAAACGGCTGCTCGCCGAGGGCAACGGCCTGGTGGTGCCCCTGGACTTCCTGCTCGCCAGCCACCCGAGGGAAGGTGGCAAGCACTGGCAGGGCCGCGCCGGCATCTTCGTGTACGAGCTCCTCACCGGCAGGTGGCCTCGCGGCAATCACTCCTCCCATCGGCTCCGCGAGCTGGTTCCCTCGCTCGTGCAGGAAGAGGGGCTGCTCGGCGTGCCCTACGACGAGGCCTGGGTCGACGACGCGCGGCTGGTGTTGCGCATCCTCCGCGAGGCCATGGCCGCGGGAGGCTCGGCACTCAACTACGTGCGTGTCACCGGCCTGCTCCGCGAGAAGGGCCGCGTCACGGGCGTCGAGCTGTCGGACACCGTGGGGCGGCGCTCCGCCACCGTCCGGGCCCGGGCCGTCGTCAACGCCACGGGCGTGTGGGCCGATCAGGTGCGCGCGCACCTGTCCGCCGCGCCCAGACTGCGCCCGCTGCGCGGCAGTCACCTCGTCTTCTCCTCCAGGCGCTTCCCGCTCACGCACGGCATCAGCTTCCGCCACCCGCGCGATGGGCGCTTCGTGTGCGCCGTGCCCTGGGAGGACTCCACGCTCGTGGGGACGACGGACCTGGACCACCGCCCCTCGCTGGACGAGGAGCCCTCCATCTCTCCCGAGGAGGTGGCCTATCTGATGGAGGCGGTAGAGGCGCGGTTTCCCTCGCCGCGGCTCACGCTCGACGACGTGGTGTCCTGCTACGCGGGCGTGCGGCCCGTCATCTCCTCCGGCGAGAACGACCCGTCCAAGGAGTCGCGCGAGCACCTCGTGCTCGAGGAGGAGGGACTGGTTACCGTCACGGGCGGCAAGCTGACCACCTGCCGCGCCATCGCGCACGATGCCCTGCGCGCCCTGCGGCACCGGCTGCCCGGGCTGGCCGCGTTGAAGACAGAGGGGCCCTTCCTCGATACGCCTCCTTCGCTGGACGGAGTGCCCCTGGCGGCGCCGGTCCGCATGCGCCTGCGGGGGCGCTACGGCGCGGACGTGCCCGCCCTGGTGGAGGCCGCGCGTCCCGGTGAGCTCGACGCCATCCCCGGCACCTCCACGCTCTGGGCGGAGCTGCGCTGGGCGGCCCGGAGCGAGGACGTCGTCCACCTGGAGGACCTGCTGCTGCGGCGCGTGCGGCTGGGTCTGCTGCTGCCCAACGGTGGTGAGGAACACCTGCCCGTCCTCCGCGAGCTCTGCCAGCGGGAGCTGGGCTGGGACGATGCGCACTGGGAGTCCGAGGCCCGGGCCTATCTGACGCTCTGGCGCACCCACTACGCGCTGCCCGGACAACAAAGAGCTCCACGGGAGTCCCAGGCCCTCGCCGCGCATCGCTAGAATGAATCCCCCCCGCGAGCTTCCCGCATCCTCCTCTTCTCGGAGAACCCCCATGCCCGGAAGAAGCCTTGACCTGTGGTCCCCCGCCCACCGCGCCAACCCGCGGCCCCTCTATGCGCGCATGCGCGAGCAGTCGCCCATCGTCCGGTTGGTGGAGCCCCTCCGGCAGATGCCTTTCTGGGTGGTGACCCGCTACGACGACACGGTGGAGGTGTTGCGCGACGAGCGGCTGACCAAGGACCCGCGCAAGTTGAGCGCGCAAGCGCGGTCGACCGTCTTCCGATCCGCCCAGCAGGGGCTGCTCGAGCACATGCTGGCCTCGGATCCGCCGGACCACACCCGGCTGCGCGCGCTGGTCTCCCAGGCCTTCACCCCCAAGCGGGTCGAAGCGCTGCGCCCGCGCATCCTCACCCTCGCCACCGAGCTGCTGGAGGCGGCGCTGGCCCGTGGGAGCGTGGACTTCATCGACGCCTTCGCCTTCCCCTTCCCCGTCATCGTCATCGCCGAGATGCTGGGAATACCCACCGAGGATCGCGATCAGTTCCGCGAGTGGACACAGGCCCTGTTCGCTCCGGACAGCAGCCCCGAGCACTCCATGGCCGCGGGCCGGAGCTTCGTGCAGTACCTCTCCACGCTCATCCAGCGGCGGCAGACCGAGCCGGGGGAGGATCTGCTCAGCGCGCTGATGGCGGCCGAGGAGCAGGGAGAGCGGCTCAGTCCCACCGAGCTCACCAGCATGGTCTTCCTGCTGCTGGTGGCCGGCCACGAGACGACCGTGAACCTGCTGGGCAGTGGGCTGCTGGCGCTGCTCGCGCACCCCGAGCAGCACGAGCGGCTGCGGGGAGACCGGAAGCTGATGGGCCCGGCGGTGGAGGAGATGCTGCGCTATTGCAGCCCGGTGGAGACGAGCACGGCGCGCTTCACGGTGGACCCCATCGAGGTGTGCGGCCAGATCATCCCCGCGAACGAGATGGTGGTCGCGGGGTTGATGGCGGCCAACCATGACCCGGAGGTGTTCGCCGAGCCGGATCGCTTCGATGTGGGGCGCACGCCCAACAGACACGTGGCGTTCGGCTCTGGCATCCACTTCTGCCTGGGGGCGCCGCTGGCTCGGATGGAAGCGGCGGTGGCCTTCGAGCTGCTGTTGAACCGGGCACCGGGGGTGAGGCTGGCGGTGGAACCCGAGCGCCTGGAGTGGCGCAAGACGGCCTTCATCCGGGGCCTGGAGCACCTCCCGGTCACCTTCGGCTGAACCCACGCTGCTGACTGGTGCCCGGAGCGCGATCTGGAGCATTGACCCGGCCCGGTCCATGGGGAACGTTCCGGGAGATGCACCGAGCGAAGGGAACACCATGAATCGTATCGCAAGCAAACTGGGGTGGGCACTGCTCGCCATTCTCGGCGCGTTCTGTCTGGGGACGGTGGCGCTGCACCGGGGCGAGACAATCAACGCCACCTGGCTGGTGGTCGCGTCCGTCAGCATCTACCTGCTCGGCTACCGCTTCTATGGCCGGTTCGTCGCGGACAGGGCCCTGAGGTTGGACCCCTCCCGGGCCACCCCGGCGCAGCGCCGCAATGACGGCCTCGATTACGTGCCCACCGACAAGTGGGTGCTGTTCGGCCACCACTTCGCCGCCATCGCGGGCGCCGGTCCGCTGGTGGGCCCGGTGCTCGCCGCGCAGATGGGCTACCTGCCCGGCACCTTGTGGATCCTCTTCGGCGTGGTGCTGGCCGGCGCGGTGCAGGACTTCATGATCCTGTTCCTCTCCATCCGCCGCGACGGCAAGTCCCTGGGCGACATGGTGCGCATGGAGCTGGGCCCCGCCGCCGGCGTGGTGGCGATGATCGGCGTGCTGATGATCATGATGATCATCCTCGCGGTGCTGGCCCTGGTGGTGGTCAAGGCGCTGGCCGAGAGTCCCTGGGGCACCTTCACCGTGGCCATGACCATTCCCATCGCCCTGCTGATGGGGCTGTACCTGCGCTACCTGCGTCCGGGCCGCGTGCTCGAGGTGTCCGTCATCGGCTTCGTGCTGCTGATGCTGTCCATCTGGCTGGGTGGCCGGGTGGCCGAGAACCCGACCTTCGCGCCGCTGTTCACCTACGACGGCAAGGCGCTGGCCTGGATGCTCATCGCCTACGGCTTCTGTGCCTCGGTGCTGCCGGTGTGGCTGCTGCTCGCGCCTCGCGACTACCTGTCCACCTTCCTGAAGATCGGCACCATCCTGCTGCTGGCGGTGGGCATCGTCCTGGCCATGCCGGACCTGCGGATGCCGGCGATGACCCGCTTCGTCGACGGCTCGGGTCCGGTGTTCGCGGGCAACCTGTTCCCGTTCCTCTTCATCACCATCGCCTGCGGCGCGGTGTCCGGCTGGCACTCGCTGATCTCCTCGGGCACCACACCGAAGATGCTGGCCAACGAGCGCGAGGCGCTCATGGTGGGCTACGGCGCGATGCTGATGGAGTCCTTCGTCGCCATCATGGCGCTGATCGCCGCCACGGTGCTGCAGCCGGGTGTGTACTTCGCCATGAACTCACCGCCCGCGGTGATCGGCACCACCGTGGAGCAGGCGGCCCAGACCATCAGCCAGTGGGGCTTCGTCGTCACCCCGGAGATGCTCACCCAGACCGCCCGGGAGATTGGCGAGTCCTCCATCCTGTCGCGAGCGGGTGGCGCGCCGACCCTCGCGGTGGGCATGGCGCAGATCCTCCATGGGCTGGTGGGCGGCGAGGGCATGATGGCCTTCTGGTACCACTACGCCATCCTGTTCGAGGCGCTGTTCATCCTCACCACCGTGGACGCGGGCACGCGCGTGGGGCGCTTCATGATTCAAGAGCTGGCCGGCCTGGTCTACGCGCCGCTGAAGAGGACGGAGTCCTGGAGCGCCAACCTGATCGCCACGGCCATCTGCGTGGCGGGCTGGGGCTACTTCCTCTACCAGGGCGTGGTGGACCCGCTGGGCGGCATCAACACGCTGTGGCCGCTGTTCGGCATCGCCAACCAGATGCTGGCCGCCATCGCGTTGATCCTCGCCTGTGTGGTGCTCGTGAAGATGAAGCGCGAGCGCTACCTGTGGATTCCCGCGCTCCCCACCGTGTGGCTGGTGTGCTGCACGCTGACCGCCGGCTGGCAGAAGGTGTTCGGCGAAGATGTCCGGGTCAGCTTCCTCGCCCACGCGCGCGCCTTCTCCGCGGCGGCGGAGAGCGGCAAGGTGCTGGCACCGGCGAAGTCGCTGGCGGACATGCAGCAGGTCATCACCAACGACTACGTGGACGCCGCCCTCACCGTCATCTTCATGCTGGTGGTGGTGGCGACCCTCGCCTTCGGAGTCCGCGCGGCGCTGGCGGCCCGCCGCTCGACGGTCCCGACGGCACAGGAGACACCGCCTGTCCCCCTCGCCGCCGCGGGCCCGTGACATGGACGCCTCTCGAGCCACTCCGAAGACGCTCTGGCGCCGGGTGGTGCAGACCGCCCGGTTGCTCATCGGCGTGCCCGACTACGACACCTACGTCGCGCACATGCGCCAGCACCACCCCTCGCGGCCGGTGATGAGCTACGAGGAGTTCTTCGACGAGCGCATGCGCGCGCGCTACCGGAGCGGCGGCGGGCGCTGCTGCTGAGCACGGTGGGCTCAGCGCTGCGCCGAGCCCACCACGCGCGACCACATCGTCAGCAGGTTGCGGACCACCGACCCCTCCGGCACCTCGGCCACGGGGGGCACGTCCACCTGGATGCCCTGGGGTGCCAGCCGCGTGAAGGGGTTGGCCGCGTCCTGCGTCTTGAGCGGTACCGAGGGGTCCGCCGGGCGGAAGCCGAACGCCAGCGCGCGCTCCTGCACCGGACGGCTGTGCAGGTACGCCAGCCACTTGCGCGCCGCGTCCTGCTGCTCCGGCGTCACCCAGTCCGCCTGCAGCAGCGCCGCCGGGTGGTCGCTCCACAGCGTGAGCGCCGGGTAGTACACCTTCAGGTTGCCCCACCGGCCCTGCGCGTTGCCGATCTGCGAGATGGCCAGGTTCTCGTACACCACCGCCATGTCGTACTTCGATGGGCCGAAGCGGACCATGTCCGTCATGAAGGTGCCGGTGGAGGTCTCGAACCGCGTCACGCCCTTCTCCAGCTCCTTCACCCACGTCTGGTACTCGGGCTTGAGCAGGTCTCCCACCGACAGCCCCGTGCGCTTGCCGTAGAACTCCAGCGTCGCCAGCAGCATCGCCTGCAGGCCCGAGTTGGAGCGCGTCGGATCCGTGTGGCCCAGCTTCACGAAGCCCCACTCCGGCTTGCCGCCGATGGCCGGCCAGCCCTGGTCGCTCGCCACCGCCTTGTGGATGGCCTTCCACGACACCACGCCCCCCGAGGCCTTCTGCAACACCTCGGCCCGGTCCTCCCACACCACGAACACCAGCGGGGTGATCACCAGCGGCTGCGGAGCGTCATCCCCGCTGGTGGCGAACAGCTGCCCGCGCTGCGGGTCCGTCGACCACTCCGACTCCAGCATGCGCAGCACGGCGCTGTCGGCCGGGCTCCACACCGTGGGCTTCTCCTTGCCGTCCAGGATGGATTGGGCCGCGTCCAGCGAGCCCTTGCCCACCAGCTTCACGCGGATGGACGGGTTCTCCTGCTGGAAGCCCACCACCGCGGACTCCACCCACTCCTTCTTCTCCGTACTGTAGAGGAAGGTGATCTCCGTCGCCGGCCCGGAAGGCCCCTGCCGCGATGAAGGGGCGGTCTCTCCGCCCTGCTGCGCCTTGTCCTTGTTCGAGGACGTGATGAAGAGCACCGCGCCGACCGCGACGAGGAACCCCAGGATGATGAAGACCTTGGGCTTCATGATGCGACTCGAACCTCCTTGAGCGATTGCAGGGTGTCCTCGAAGGCCTGGAGCTCACCGTTCATCCGGGCGAGCTCCTCGCCGAGGTCCCCGTACATACTGTCCGTGGCCTGCGCGTCCAGGGCGCGCAGGCGCATCACCTTGGCGGGCAGCCCCTGGAAGGTGACCGCGACGCTCGAGAGGTTCGCCAGCACCCGCTCGTACGCCGTGTGGATGTCCATCAGCGCCGCCAGATGCTCCTCGCGCGTCTTGCGCGAGCTCTCGTACTGCCCCCGCGCCTCCGTGTCCCGCGCCGCCCGGGACTGCTCGTCCAACAGGCGGATCTGCTCGCGCACCGCGCCCAGGTCCACCGTGCGCAGGTAACGGAAGAGCTCCTCGCCCCGCTGAACCAGGCGCACCGCCCGGCCCTCCAGCTCCCGCACCGACGCCAGGGCCAGCCCCAGGTGCGCCACCACCCCGCGCGGCGCGCCCTCCAGTGTGCGCGTCAGCTCCTCGCGCGCCTGGTGGATGGCCCGCACCGAGTCTCGAATCCGGGGATCCTCCAGCCTGCCCGGGGCGGGCAGCTTCCGCGCCTCGTCCGAGCCGCCGGAGAGGGTCTCCTTCCAGAAGCCGGGCGACACCACGTCCCACGCCACCAGCGCGACGTAGGCCGCGCCTCCCAGCGCGGCCACCGCCCAGGAGTGCAGCACCGCGGCCAGCAGCGCCGACGAGCCCGCCACCACCAGGTTGAGCGTGCTCCCCGCCGAGCGCGCCAGCACCTTCGGAAGGTGGCCCACCAATGTCGATTCACCGCGCTCGGCCATGTCCCCTCTTGGTCCCACTCTCAGAAGAAGGAGGCCATGTCCCGGTACACCTGGACGATGTCCTCCACGCCGCCCTTCGCGCTCGAGCCCTTGCCCGCCTCGGCGATGCGCTCCAGCACCTGGCCCTCGGCGCCCTGCCCGTAGGCGATGGTGAAGATGCGCACCGGGTTCTCCTCGCTCGAGGAGGACAGGCCGCTCTGCAGCTGCGCCAGTGTGATGGTGCTGCTCTCATCCTTGCCGTCCGTCATCACCACCACCGCGTGGATCATCCCCGGGCTCTTCTGTGCCCGGGCGACGGCGGATTGATAGGCCGCCAGGGTAGCGGAGTAGAGGGCCGTGCCCCCGTCGGCGATGATGTTGTCGACGCGGCCGAGCAGTTCGGCGCGGCCCTTGCCGAGCACCAGCGGGCCCATGGGCGGATACACGTTGTTGTCGAACAGCATGAGCGTCACCGCGTCCCGGTCCGACAGCGACTCCAGGAAGCGGCGGGCCCCCACCTTGGCCTCCGCCAGCGGGCGGCCCAGCATGCTGCCGGACTTGTCGAAGACGAAGGTGACGTCCGTGGACTTCTTCGTCTCGCGCCACACGGCCAGCAGCTTCTCCAGCACGTCCGCGCCGGGCACCTCCAGCAGCGTCTGCGGCTGCTTGGGGTCCACGCCATGCGCCGCGTCCACCGGTGCCGCGATGGCCACCGCGGGGTCCGCCGGACGGAAGCCCAGCGCCAGCGCGCGCTCCTGCGCCGGCCGCGCCTTGAGGAAGGTCAGGAAGGCCTGCGCCGCCTCACGCTCCTCCGCCCCCACCCAGTCCGCCTCCAGCACCGCGTACGGATGGTCCGACCAGAAGGTGCCCTCCACCGGGTAGATGGAGACCAGCGGGAAGGGCGCGGCCGATGGCTTGCCGTAGGATTCGATGACCAGGTTCTCGTACAGCACCGCCGCTGACACGTAGCCCGGTCCGCGCTGCTGCATCTTGTCGGCGAAGAAGCCGGTGGACTTGCCGTAGTGCACCACCGTGCCCTCGATGTCCGTCAGCAGCTCCCTCGTCTTCTTGCCCTCCACGTCGGACACCGTCAGTCCGCGCGTCTTGCCCGCTCCCGCGTAGGCCTCGGCCAGCACCGACAGCAGCCCCGAGTTGGAGAACTCGGGATGCGTGTGGCCCAGCTTGAAGCGGCCCCACTCGGGGTGCCCGTACGCGCCCCACCCGCGCTTGTCCGCCGCCACCTTCATCAGGTCCACCCAGCCGATGGGCTTGCCCGGCCAGCCCAGCGCCTCCGCCATGGGCTTCCACATGGCGATGACGATGGGCGAGAGCAGCAGCGGCTCCCCCTCCCCCACCACCGGCTTCGTCTTGCCCGAGGCCGTCAGCCACGCGCTGTTGAGCAGCGGCAGGTAGGCGCTGGAGGCCGGGCTGTAGACGTGCGCCTTCAGCTTGCCGGAGACGATGTCCTGCACCGCCTCCCCGGAGCCCATCGCCTGACCCCGCACCTGGATGGAGCGGCCCGACTTCGTCCTCGCCCCGCTCCGCTCGAAGGCCCGCGCCTGCTCCTCGAACCAGCTCTTCTTCTCGCTGCCGTAGGCCACCGTCAGCACCAGCGCCGGCCCGCCCACCGCCTCCTGCTGCTTGCGCGCGGGAGCCGACGCTCCCGAAGGTCCCTGGTTGGACTCCTTGCAGGCAACCAGCACCACCACCAACGCGAGCACTCCTGGAAGCAGCTTCCGCATCCCGACGGTCCTCCCCACGGCACGTGCGCCACGACTGTGTGACGGTGCGTCGGGCGCCTCAACCGTCCGCTGCTCAACTCACCGGGTTCTTGCAAGACCGTGACGGCCCTGTCACGAAAGGCCCCGGGTTGTCGGGGTTGGATCAACCCGCTGGGCATGTAGTTTGAACTCCAAGTAATTCGACCGGATGTATCCTTGTCCGATAGAGTCGGGAGCCATGAATTTCTTGAGCCGGAAGCTGTGGATTGTCGGAGGTTTGAGTCTGGCGCTGGGTGCGTGCGGGGCGAAGCGGGTGGCGCCGTCACAGCAGTACAGCCTGGGATCGGCCCGCGCGGAGTACCGCGACTACACCGGGGCCAAGGCCAACATCTGTGACGCGGAGCCGCGCTGGCTGTCGGACGAGCTGAGCGGAGTGAACGGACTGCTGGCGCGCTTCCTGTCCTCGACGGAGCAGGCGAAGGATCCGAAGGCGGCGGAGTACGCGCAGCAGGTGGCGCTGCTGAAGGAGGCCTCGGGTTCGCTGGGCAAGGTGCTGGATGTGCACCAGACGAACCTCAAGGCGGTGCAGGCGTGCGGCTTCGCGAAGTCCGGGGCCTTCCCGGAGCTGTCCAAGCGCGGCTCGGAGCTGGTGGAGCTGTCGCGGACGCGGCTGGCGGAGGCCACGGCCGTGGCCGCCGTGGAGGCGGCGCAGGCCAAGTGGAACGAGGAAGCGCCGCAGCGCGAGCAGGCGGCACGCCAGACGTGGTGCGCGAAGAACCCGGAGATCGGCAGCACCGACGTGTACTACGCGCGCAAGTTCGCCGACGGCCGCACCGAGTGGCTCTTCTGCGACGGCCACGTCGTCCAGTCCGTGAAGGAGGGCGAGCAGAGCCTGGTGTCCCCCGAGGGCCTGAGCGCGAAGGACAAGCGCAAGGTGAAGGCTCCGCGCTACTACGAGGCGGCGCGCGGCTGGCCGGCGGAGGAGATCGACAAGCAGCCGGACCTGTCGGGCACGTCGGCGCCCGCCCACAGCTCGTCCGCGGGCGGGAACTGAGCGCGAGCGCTACGGCGCGTACGTCACCACCAGGTGGTTGGCGGTGAGCACCATGCGGCGCGGCACCGCGCCGCTGCCCTGGATGGTGAGATCGAAGGCGAAGGGCGAGCGCAGGGTCCGGTCATTCATCTGATCCCTCAGCATGCCCTCCGCCGTACCGTTGGAGTGGGCCTTGAGCCGCGTCTGCGTGGCGCGGGCCCGGGCCACCAGGGAGCTGTCGCTCAGGGACAGCTCCACCACCAGGTCCGCCACCACGCCGGCGGCCACGCCCGCCTGGAACTTGCGGATCTCCCCCTGGTAGCCCTTGGGCACGCGGCCGGTGTAGCGGACGTTCTCTCCGCGCAGCACGGCCCTGCAGGTGAGCGTGTTGAGCGGGCCGAAGCGGATGTCGGAGAGGCTCTCGACGATGACCTCGCCCTCGAGCTGCTTGTGGAAGTTGCGCGCCGCCATCCGCATCGGAAGCATCTGCGAGGCCAGCTGCTGCAGGGACGCGGGCGAGAAATACATGTTGAAGGAGCGCCCCGACGCCCCGGGCGAGCGCAGCTCCCCGGTGTAGGCGTGCACCGACTGGAGGGCCAGGTCCGTCTCCGCCATCTCCCGGGTGAGGCGCTGGTTCTCCTGCTCGGCCAGACGCATGCGCGTGGCCGGGTCCGTGGCGCAGCCCGTGGCGACGAGGGCGAGCAGCGCCAGCAGCCCGAATCGAAGCACCCTCACGGCCCCACCACCCTGCAGGTGCCCTGGGACACGCGCCAACCGCCCGCCGGGCGAGGCGCGGAGAAGGTGGCCGTCATGCGGTAGGGCTGGCCCCGCAGGCTGAACTGGGCGTGGACGGCGCCCGAGCGGGGCAACCCCTGCATCTGCGCGTTGGCCGGAGCCACTCCGGCACAACCGAGCGAGCCGAGACCCGCGGCGCCTTCCGCCTGCGCCATCGTCTGGAAGGACTGTTGCAGCTCGGCCTTCTTGCGGCTCAGCTCCTCGCGCATCGCCTCGTTACGCGCCTCCAGGTCCTGCGCGCGCTGCTCGGTAGCGGAGCCCGAGGGGGCACGCGAGGCCCTCCTGCCCGAAGCACACCCGGCCGCGCACAGCGCGAGCACGGGCACCCAGTACCAGCGGGAGATGGTCATGTCCCGCACGGTACACCCCTCACGCGCCCAGGCGGGAGAGGCGCTCGGCGAGGCGCGAATCCCCTCCGGCGTCGAGCGAGCGCAGCCAGGCCGGCAGCGAGCTGCCCCCCGCCACCAGGTGGCCCTCGACATGCGGCCGTAACGCGCTCCAGCGCTTGTCCCAGGCCTCGTCCGACGTCAGCAGCGTGCCCATGCGAAGCGCCAGCTCGGGCTCGCCGAGAGCCTCGGCCTGACGGGCCAGCACGCCGGTGGCTGCCATGGCCGGAGCGCCTGCGGGAGCGCGCTTCCACTGCTCCAGCGTCCGGACGAAGGCCGACACTTCCACCTCCGCCAGCAGCTCCATGGCCGCCCACAGCGGCAACCGCGGCTGCCCCTTGGGCGCCACCACCTTCGCCATCAGAGAGGAGAACACCGGGCCCATGGCGGAGTGGCTGGATGGATCCAACCCCCCCAGCGCCCGGAGCGCGCGCCGCGCCCGGCGGGCCTGGAGCGCCACCCGCCAGCTCCGCCCGCCCACCAGGGTGTCGAGCCGGGTGAGCGCCTCGACGGCCGCGGACACCTGTCCGGCGGTGGGGCTGCCCGCGCGCACCCGGGGTGGGAGCGTGAGCTTCGGCGAGGCCGCGGCGGCGCCCTTCGCGTTCTTGGGAGCCTCTTGCGGGGCCTCGGCGGACACCTCGTGGTAGCCCTCGCGCAGCTTCTCGGCCACCTTGCGCTCGTACTCTCGCCGCGCGCCCGCCTCGTCGGGGAACGCCTTCTCCTTGCGCTGCCCCTCGGTGCCCAGCCGCCCGTACACCACGATGAAGGTGTTGCCCTCGACCTCGGCCATCCAGAACTTCGCGCTGGTGCCCTCCACGAACTCGAACCTGCGCATGATGCTGCCCCTCCCTCTCGGGTGTGCGGATGCCGGCGGACGCTACCATGGGCGGCCACGCTCCCACGCGCTAGCATCACGCGCATGATCCGCTCCGCGACCCCCTCGGACCTCCCCATCATCACCCGGCTCATCCGCGCCCTGGCCGAGTACGAGAAGCTCACCCATGCCGTCACCCTCCGCGAGGAGGATCTGCGAGAGCACCTCTTCGGCGGCCGGCCCTACGCCGAGGTCGTCCTCGCCGAGGACGCCGGGCAGGTGGTGGGCTTCGCCCTCTTCTTCCACAACTACTCCACGTTCCTGTCCAAGCCGGGCCTCTACCTGGAGGACCTCTTCGTCCTGCCGGAGCACCGGGGCCAGGGGCACGGCAAGGCGCTGCTGTCCCACCTGGCGAAGCTCGCCGTCGAGCGGGGCTGCGGGCGCTTCGAGTGGAACGTGCTCGACTGGAACACGCCGGCCATCGAGTTCTACGAGTCCTTCGGCGCGGAGATGCAGCGGGAGTGGAAGCTCTTCCGCCTCACCGGCGAGGCGCTGCGGCGGTTCGCGCGGGCTGGCTGAGCCCGGTCACCCTCCGAGCGGCCCGCCACATGCCGCCCTCCGCGGGTTGATTGGAGAATCGATGCAGCGATGCATTCTCGCGGCCATGGGGGCGTGACATCCTGCGGGAGCGAGGTGGAATGGGGTCCTTCGATGACAAAGAGCGCCGTACGCTCGAGACCGACGGGCGCCGCACGCTCGTGACCGACGAGCGCCGCACGGTCGCGCTCGGCACGGGAGAGGCGCGAGGTGAGAGCGCCAGCCCCCGTCCGCCGGAGGCGCCGGCGCTCGGCCGGGGAACGCCCCTGGACCGGTACGTGGTGTTGGATCCCCTGGGCCAGGGCGGCATGGGGATGGTGTACGCCGCCTACGACTCGGTGCTGGACCGGAAGGTGGCGCTCAAGCTGCTGCCGCCAGAGGACCCGCTTGGAGGCACCGAGGGGTCACCCGGACGGGCCCGGTTGCTGCGCGAGGCGCAGGCCATGGCCCGGCTCTCCCACCCCAACGTGGTGGCCGTCTACGACGTGCACCAGCACGACGCCCAGGTCTTCATGGCCATGGAGCTGGTGGACGGCCAGACCCTGTTGCAGTGGCACCAGGAGAAGCCCCGGAGCTGGAAGGAGACGCTCTCCGCCTTCCTGGACGCGGGCCGGGGCCTGGCCGCCGCGCACGCCGCCGGGCTCGTGCACCGCGACTTCAAGCCCACCAACGTCCTGGTGGGCAGGGACGGCCGCATCCGGGTGACGGACTTCGGCCTGGCGCGCCCGCACAACGCGCCCGCGGAGGAGCCCGCGTCCGGCGACGGCGCGCCCGTCTCGGGGACGAGCACCGGCCCGGTCAAGCAGCACAGCCTGCTGGAGTTGCAGCTGACGCAGCGGGGCGCGGTGCTGGGCACTCCGGCCTACATGGCGCCCGAGCAGTTCCGCGGCGCCACTGCGGACGCGCGGAGCGATCAGTTCTCCTTCGCCGTGTCGCTGTGGGAGGCCCTCTACGGCGAGCGTCCCTTCGAGGGGAGCACGCCCGAGGAGCGCAAGCAGAACGTGCTGGCCGGCCGCATCAAGCCCCCGCCGCCCCACTCCAAGGTGCCGCCCTTCGTGCACCGCGCCCTGCTGCGCGCCCTCAACACCCCGCCGGAGGCGCGCTATCCCTCGCTGGACGCGCTGCTGGCCATCCTGGAGAGGGATCCGGCCCTGGTGCGCCGCCGCTGGCTGTCCGCCGCGGCCCTGCTGCTCCTCCTCACGGGCGCGGGCGTGATGGCCTGGACCGAATGGCACCACCACCATGCCCACGTGTGCACGGGCGTTCCCGAGCAGATGGAGGGCATCTGGGGCGCGCCGCGCCAGACGGCCATCGAGCAGGCCTTCCTCGCCACCGGCCAGCCCCATGCCCAGGACACCTGGGGACGCGTGCGCGAGGCGCTGAACGCGTACACGGCGGCGTGGTCGGACATGCACCAGGACACCTGCGAGGCCACGCGCATCCGCGGTGAGCAGTCCGAGGCCGTCATGTCCCTGCGCATGGCGTGTCTGGAGGGCAGCCGGCGGGAGCTGGCCGCGCTCACCGACGTGTTCACCGAGGCCGACGCCACCGTGGTGGAGAAGGCCATCTCCGCCACCAGCGCCCTGCGGCCCCTGCGGCGCTGCGCGGACGTGGAGGCCCTGCTGTCCGAGGTGAAGCCCCCCGAGGACGCCCCCACGCGCCAGGCCGTGGAGGCCGAGCGCGCCCGGCTCGCCCGCGTCAAGGCGCTCACCGAGGCCGGCAAGTTCAAGGAGGCCCTGACCCTGGCCTCGGAGGTGATCGGCAAGACGGCGACGCTCGGCTACAAGCCCGTCCGCGCCGAGGCCCTCTTCACTCGGGCGTGGACGCAGATCATCTCCGGGCAGAACCAGGGCGTGCCTCCGCTGCTCACGGACGCGCTGTGGCTCGCGTACGAGTCCCGGCACGACACCGTGACGGCGGCGGCCAGCGTGCGGCTGATGGGCTACTACTGCCTGAACGGGCCCCAGGAGGAGGCCGAGCGCTGGAAGCAGTTCGCCCAGGCCTCGCTGGACAGGCTGGGGGAAAATGGCGAGCTGCGGGCCATCTTCTTCAACAACCTGGGCATGTCGTTCTACCAGCAGGGCAAGTTCGCCGAGGCCTACGAGGCCTTCGACAAGGCCTTCGCCCTCGCGCAGCAGCACCTCGGTCCGGCCAGCGCGACGACGCTGCGCTATGCCACCAACTCCCTGGCCGCGCTGGGCAACCTGGATCGCATGGACGAGTCGCAGCGCGCGCTCGAGTCCCTCGTGCGCATGGGCGAGACGTACCTCGGCCCCCTGCACCCGTTCCTCACCCAGCCCCTGACGAACCTCTCGAATGCCTACGCCTCGCAGGGGCGGATCTCCGACGCGCGCCTCCTGCTCGACCGGGTGCGGGAGATCAACCAGAAGTCCTACGGCAACCGCTCCGAGGAGTGGGCGCACCTCCACCTGGCCTACGGCGATCTCGATGCCTCGGAGGGACGGGATCTCAATGCCCTCTCACACTACGAGGAGGCCGTGCGCCAGTTCCGGGAGCTCACGGGCCCGGAGAGCACCCACCTGCTGCAGGCGCTCGAGAAGGTGGCCGAGGCCCAGACCTCGCTGGAGCGGCTGTCCCAGTCCCAGCAGACCTTCCAGGAGGTGCTGGAGCTGGCGAAGCAAGACCCGCGGCAGCACGAGCACATCTACACGATGGCCCTGCTCGGGCTCGCGCGGCTCCATGAAATCCGGGGCCAGAGCGACAAGGCGCTGCGGCTTCGCCAGCAGGCGCTGCAGCTGCGCGAGCAGTACCTGGGACCCGACCACTTCAACACGGCCCTCATCCGCATCGACATCGGCACCACCTACCTGGAGATGGGCCAGGCCGCTCGCGCGCTCCCCCTCTTCGAGAAGGAGCTGCCCCTCTTCGAGAAGGTGATGGGTGGCGACTCCCCGGCTGGCGTCCTGCCGCTGGCGGGAAAGGGCGAGGCGCTACAGAAACTGGGCAGGGCCACCGAGGCCATCCCGCTGCTCGAGCACGCGCTCCATGTCGTCGAGAGCCACCCGGGACGGCCCGAGTACGCGGCCTCCATCCGGTTCGCCCTGGCCCGCGCGCTCTGGGATGCCGGGCAGCAGCCGGAGCGTGCGCTGAAGCTCGCCCAGGCCGCGCGCACCACCTACCTCAGGACCCCCATCCTCCACGCGGACGAGCTGTCCGAGCTGGAGGCCCTGCTCAAACGGCATGCCCCGAAGACGGCATCACCTGGCTCGATGGCGCTGACACCTCCGTGACGGAGGCCGACCCGGAGTCCGAGCGAGCGGTGCGACGCCCTCTCCTTGTACACCCCGGGACACATGCCCAGCTTTCCGGGGTGATGAAGACCTCACAAACAATCCCGGTCTGGATGCTGTACCTGCTCACCCCGGTGCTGGCGCTCGCGCAGTCGCGAGAGAACCAGCAGGTCCTCAGCAGCCCGGCGCTCTGGTACTGGGTGGCGGTGCTCGTCGTGGCGGCGGTGGCCTTCGCCGTCGTCTCCTTCCGCCTGTCGAAGCACAAGCAGCCGCCCCATCGCCCGGGCACTCCCTGACGCACGGGCTCAGTGCGAGCTGGCGTCGGCCTTGGCCTCGCTCCGCTTGCCCGCCGGGAGATCCGGAATGAGGAGGATCTCGATGCGACGGTTGCGGGCGCGCCCCTTGGGCGTGGCGTTGCTGGCCACGGGCTTCGTATCGGCGTGACCGGCGGCCACCAGCCGGCCCGGGGGCACACTGGCCTTCTCCCCGAGGAAGCGCACCACGTTCACCGCGCGGGCCACGGACAGCTCCCAGTTCGTCGGGAAGGTGGCCGCCAGCCGTTGCGAGGGCGGGGCATCGTCCGTGTGGCCCGACACCAGGATGGAGCGGCCCTCCACCTTGGAGAGGACCGTGCCCAGCCGCGCCAGCACCTCGGAGCCCCGCTCGGAGAGACTGGCCTCGCCGGAGTCGAAGAGGATCTTGTCCACGAGGTCCACCTGGATGCGGCCCTCGGCCTGGGACAGGCGGATCTCCCCATCGGAGATCTCCGCCTTCAACTTCTGCTCGATGTCCTCGTAGGTGGCCTTGAGGCGGGCGAGCTCGGCCTCCTTCTCCTGGACCGCCTGCGAGAGCTGGTCACGCTCGGTGGACAGCCGGGTGCGCTCGTCCTCGAGCGCGGAGAGCTTCTGCTCCTTGGCCGCGAGCTGCTCCGAGAGCTTCACCTCCAATTCCTTGCGTGCCTGCTCCGTGGCCACCACCTGCGCACGGGCCTCCGCGGCCGACTTCTCCGCTCCCTCCGCGCGCGTCTTCTGCGCCGACCAGGCGCTGAAGCCGAAGTAGCCCGCGGCGCCGGAGATGAGCACCACCAGCGCCGTCACCAGCCACGGAACCCAGGGCTTCGACCCACCACTGCCCTGACGGGGGCCAATCCCCTTCGCGTACACCGTCTTGTTGTCGGAATCTCCAGACATGGCACGCAAGCTAGAAGCCCCGCCCGGGTGTGCCTCAAGGCGGTACAGGTGCGCGCAGGTATCTGGAGGTGCAAGGTTCCACTCGCGGCGGAGCGGGCTTCCGCTCAGGCCACGGGTCCGCTCGTCGCGCGCAGGGCGTCGATGAGCTCGCGCGCCGACACGGGATGGCCCTGACCTTCCGGAGTGAAGAAGATGCCCACCGGCATTCCCTCCTCCTCGAGCTGCGGCAGCACGTTGTCCAGCAGCTCCTCCAGCTTGATGGCGCGGGGCTGGAAGCCGGACCACAGCCGCCTGGCGCAGAGCGCGGCGAACTCGGGCGCGGGCCAGAGCGGCAGCACGTCCCGCCCCGTGTCGTCGAGCGCGAGCGCCCACCCCTCGCCATCGAGTCCCCAGACCTCGCCGGACTCCACCGCGCGCTGGAGGAAGTACGAGTAGCGCCTGGCCGCGGGCAACCGCAGCACGGCCTGAAGACGCTCGTGGCTCTGCTCAGTTTCCATCCGTCCTCCCAGTGCTCGAAGGATTCTTGACCGATCCGAGGGGGTCCGCGCCACTGGCGACCTGTGCGACGAGCGCCGTCACCTCCTCGGCACAGCCCCACGAGAGTGTGACGCCCGCCCCGCCATGGCCGTAGTTGTGGATGACGGGGCGCCCCCCCACCCGCTCCAGCTCGAGGCGGACCGAGGGCCGCCCGGGCCGCAGGCCCACGAGGTGCTGCAACACCTGGATGCGGGTACCCGGGGGCAGCAGGCGCGCCGCGCGCGCGAGGATGCCCTCGGCCTGGGCCGGGTCGGGCTCCAGCGACGCGTTGCCCGCCTCGGCTGTGCCGCCGAGGATGCAGTCGGTGGTGCGGGGAATGAGGTAGGCCATGCCTCGCGTCTCGTCTTCGTCCAGGAGGAAGCGCTCGAGCGGGAGCGGCGCCACGCGGAGCACCTCGCCCCGGATGGGGAAGAGCGTCTCGTCCCCCAGCAGGGAACGAGACCCCAGTCCGGTGCAGTTGATCACCAGCGGAGCCGCCGCCCACGCCTCGTCCAGCGAGCGGACCTCGCGCTGGTGCACGGTGCCGCCGAGCCGGCGGAAGCGGGCCAGCAGGTACGGGAGGTAGCGAGGCATGTCGATGACAGGGGCCTCGAAGACGAAGCCATCCACGTAGCCCGGGAGCAGCTCGGACGGGGTGGCGCGGCGGAAGTCGGGCACGCTCGACCGCCACCACGGGTCGGGAGCGTGCTTGCTCAGCAGCTCGAGCCCGAGCACCCGCAGGACACCGGTTTCCGGCTGCCGGGCGAGCGTGCCCAGCTCCTCGAAGGTGCGCCTGGACCAGGCGGTGACGCGGTCCTGGGGAAACGCGAGGTACGGGTACCAGACGGCCGCCGCGATATCAGAGGTGGTGTGAGGAGGCAGCTCGCGCGCCCAGAGCTCCACCGAGTGACCGGCCTCGAGCAGCCGGACACCACAGGACAGGCCAGAGACTCCACATCCGAGAATGACGAGGTGCATACAGGGCCAGGGGGGCTGATCTCCGTTCTATCGCGGATGGGGCCCGGGGCGTGAATGCCTCCTCTTCACTCCATGAACGGAGGGCCCGTGGATATCCTCCGAACGATGCCTCCCATCAGTCTGCTGACGGATTTCGGCCTGAAGGACACCTACGTGGGCCAGATGAAGGCGGCGATCCTCCGGGTCGCCCCGGGAGTGGACCTCGTGGACCTCACCCATGAGGTCCCCGCGCAGGACGTGAAGGCAGGAGCCTTCCTGCTGTGGAGCGCGGTGGAGGCATTCCCCGAGGGCTCGCTGCACCTGGCGGTGGTGGATCCGGGAGTGGGGTCGACGCGCCGCGCCGTGGCGGCGAGGACGAGGAGAGGCGATGTGCTGGTGGGCCCGGACAACGGGTTGCTGGTGCCGGCCCTCGAGCAGCTTGGAGGATTGGCGGCAGCGGTCGAGCTGACCGAGCCGGAATACTGGGGGCCGAAACAGTCGAGGACCTTCCACGGGCGGGACGTGTTCGCACCGGCGGTGGGGCACCTGGCGGCGGGCGTACCGCTGGAGAGACTGGGCCGGACGCTGCACCACCTGGAGAGGCCCATCTCCTTCCCGCCGCCCCGGGAGGAGGACGGATGCCCGGTGGGCGAGGTGCTCCACGTGGACACCTACGGCAACCTCATCACCAACCTCCCGGGAGCGGTACTTCCGGCGCGGTTCCGGGTGCACATCGGGAGCAAGGTCATCGAGGACGCACCGCACGCGCACTACCAGGTCGTCGCCTCGGGGGAACCGTTGTCACTGGTGGGAAGCGCGGGGTTGCTGGAGGTGTCGGTGAGGGATGGCAGCGCGGCCCAGGAGCTTGGAGCAAGCCGAGGAGCAAGGGTGCGAATCGAGCCCCGCTGACAAGCTCCCTCTCCCTCTGGGAGAGGGCTGGGGTGAGGGTATTGGCTTCCCATCGATCGCCCCCGTGCCCACCTTCCCAGCAGGAGAATCCCATCCATGAGCACAAAACCACCGGGACGAAGAGCACCGGGTTGGGGAAAGGCGGACATCTACACGGTGGGCCACTCCACGCGCTCGGCGGAGGAGCTGGTGGAGCTGCTGCGGGCGCATGGCATCCGGACGCTGGTGGACATCCGCACGGTGCCTCGCTCGCGAACCAATCCCCAGTTCAACCAGGACACACTGCCCAAGACACTCGCGGAGGCGGACATCCGGTACGTGCACCTGCCGCGGCTCGGGGGCCTGCGGCGCGCGCGAAAGGACTCACCCAACTCCGCGTGGCGCAATGCCAGCTTCCGGGGCTACGCGGACCACATGCAGACAGACGAGTTCGCACGGGGGCTCGAGGAGCTGAGGGAGCTCACACCGGACGGGCCGCTGGCGCTGATGTGCGCCGAGGCGGTGCGCTGGCGTTGCCACCGAACGCTCGTGGCGGATGCGCTATACGCCCGGGGCGTGGTGGCGCGGCACATCACCAGCCGCACCCGAGCCCAGCCCCACGCGCTCACACCCTTCGCGGAGCTGCATGGCCGGGAGGTGCTCTACCCGGGGGGCGAACCAGAGCAGCCCGAGACGCTCAAGACTCGCGTTCTGGAGCGAAGGGGCCACGCAGCCCCGAGCGGAAGATGAGGAAGAAGCCGGCCGCGGGCAGTCCGACCAGCAGGAAGGACACCACGAAGGTGAGGAGCTCCGCCAGGTCCCACGGTGTCTTCCACTCGGAGACCACCACGCACACCATGATCAGCACGAGCGAACAGAAGGAGAGCCCCACTCCTCCGAGGAAGAGCTTGAGCCACGACCACCAGGTGCGCGCGAGAACGGGAGGCCGGAGCGGGAGTTGAACCAGCCCCGAGGAGGGGAGCGTCGGGTCAGTCGGGAGCGCCCTGCCCATGCCACCCGCGGCGCGCATCCACTCGGGCACGAGGATCTGCTCGGTGACCACGGGGACGACACGGACCTGCTCGGCCTGGAGCCGCTTGTAGAGACCGCGCCCCCAGTAGACCGTGACGAACAGCACCACGGGCATCAGCAGGGCGAACCCGCTCCGGGTGAGCAGGAAGGCATCGTAGGCGGCATGCAGCGCGATGGCGCCGCCCAGGCCCATGGCCAGGAGCCGGAGGCGCTCGGAGACACTCTCGGAGAACCGCGCCCGGCCCGTATGGGCGCCCATCACCACGCCGAAGAAGGCATGGGCGGGAACCGAGGACAGGGCACGCGCCAGCGCGACACCCATGCCGCCCTCGCTCACGTAGAGGATGTTCTCCAGCGTGGCGAAACCGAGCGAGGCGGTGGCGCCATAGACGACGCCATCGAGCGGCTCGTTGAAGGCGGGCTTGCGCCACACGTAGCCGAACAGCACCAGGAACTTGAAGACCTCCTCGGGGATGGCGGCCACGAAGAGGGCCTCCAGCCACGCCTGCCGCCACATGCCCGAGAGCCACGGCCGCAACAGCCCCTGGATGGCGAGCTCCAGCAGGGCCACCGGACCGCAGATGAACACACCGAGCAGGAACGTCTTCACCAGCAGCGAGCGGGGCTCGGGGTTCTTGTCGCGCGCGAGGATGTACCAGAGCAGGAGGAGGGACGGCACGATCGCCGACCCACCCAGGACGAAGGCGGACATGGTGGACGCAGCCTAACAGTTCCGGGAACGCGGCTCCCGCCCGCGTGCCAGTGGAGTCGATGAGTTCGGCGCGGCTGGCCCAACCAGCCCGTTGCGGGTAATGCGCCGCAAAGGCGCGCAACAGCAATTCGAGGGCTGCTTTTTGAAAGGCTCGCAGAGTCTCTGGAGCCGCAGCGCCTTTGGCTCTGAAATGCTGCGCAATGTCTTTGCGGAAGACTACGCAATGAGATGCCCCCTGGGGGTGATAGCTCGTTGATGGCGATCGTTAGCGGCGATGGAGCACGAGCGGCCTCTTGCAATTCATTGCGCGCATGAAAATACAATACACAGGAAAACCCATACAGGTGCTTTCACATGTTCGAGACGTGGATCCGGTTGGTGGAGAGCTCCGGTAGCATTTTCCCTAGTCTCATAGACCTCAGGAGGACACTCATGAGCAGTCAGCACGCCTCTCATTTCGTTGGCGCGGTGGCCCGAGCGTGCATCTTTTCCCTCGTCCTCCTCGCCGGGTGCCGGACAACACCTGCGTCATCCACGCAGCCGCCCAACCCGGATACTCCCCTGCGATTCGAGACGCTCCGGGAACATGTGGGAGAGGAGGAGCACGTAGCGCTCGACGTCTACTTCGTCGGCTTTCCCGAGGAGCTGCGGGGAGAGGTCCAGGCGCGGCTCTCGAAGCTCCTGTCGTCCCTCCACATCGTGGACGCGAAGCCCTGGTGGATTCCCAACATGCCCAGATACGGTGCGGCGGAGTTCTCACTCGCTCCCGCTCCTCCCGGGCTCCCACCCCACCTCGTTCCACCCGATGGCATGATCCGCTACGACGCCCTCTCCCTGGCGAAAGAGGTGGATTCCAACACCGGGCGCGTCATCTGGAAGCCGAACAAGGATCTCGAGGATCTGGTCGATGACTGGCACAGGCGCGTCGATATCATCCACTACGTCGAGCATGACGGAGCCTACACGGACGTCCCTTGGCGCGTTGGCCGGCTCCAAGTCCACTTCCTGCCCACCTCCGCCCTGCAGACCCTGTATCCCCGCCTGCGGAACTCCAAGACTCCCTTCTCTTCGAACAATCCCCCGGCCACCTACAATCTCTACTCGTATGAAGAGCTCTTCTCCTGGCTCTCGGAACAACCCTTCGGCCAGCAGCCGCGTGGCGGGGCAACCCTGGTCTTCTTGAACCTCGCCGAGCTCGCCAGGGAGCACTACAGCTTCTATGCGGATCCCACGAGGGATCTGGTGCCGGCTGGGGGACTGGCTCCAGCAGAGGTGCACTACCCGCCCGCCACCGCCACCACCTCCACGAGTCAGGAGATCTCCCAGCTCATGACAGCGGTCCTGGGAGGCGGACTGACCCAGCCCAAGATGATGGCTGCCCTGGAGGTGGAATGCGCTCGAGGCACCAACGCGGCGCAGGCGGGCATCAGCATTCCTGGCCTGAAGCCCACACAACCGCTGTGTGCACAGTGGAAGCTGGAGCCCATCCGGAACCTGCTCGGAAACAAGGGGCGCCGGCTCTTCGTGTCGGACACGACCCGGGAGCTCGCTGCCTTCAGCTCGGGTCAGCTCGACCGCCAGCGGCTGCTGGAGCAGATCGAGGACGGCTTCTTCGAACTCTACCGCCACGGCGTCCTTCAGACTTCCATCAAGGCCAACCACGTCTATTCCGAAGCCTACGAGCTGAGGACGCTGGTCATCGACCTGCGGTTCGATGCCCTGGAACTCTGCTTGTTGGCGAAGCAGAAGGCGCGCATCCCGGAGCCCGCGGCGCTGGCGCAATGCCAGGCGGAATCCTCGACCGGCCGTGGCGAGAAGACCTATGAGATAGCGGAGGTGTTCGACGTGGGCCTGGCCACGCACTCCTTGAGCCAGTTCAACCCAGGGGATTGGAAGGTGACCTTCGTTCCATTCCCATTCGGTTTGATGCCAGACGGCACCATCGACCCGATGAAGGCAGCGCAGCTCAAGGCGCAGCTGAGACAGTTCCTGAACAAGCCGACCCTGGTGGATCCAACCTCGGGCCGAGCCATCACCCTCCCGCATCCCCCCTTGTACCGGAAGCTGAAATTCCCAGACGGGAAGGGGGGACTGATCGAGCTGGGCTCGAGCTGGGAGAAGGGGCTGGACTACCTGGTCACCACCTCGATGCTGACCGCCAGCCCGGCGGAGGGAGGCCTGGGGATCTACGAGGCCGTCTGGCCCGATGTCCAGGGGGTGAACGCCAGGCCCTTCCACGAGACCGGCAAGCGCACCGTGCTGCCCCTGGCGCTCCTGCTCACGCCTCCGCCGGATGGACCCTTGGGTGAGAAGTGGGGGCCCTTCACCGTCAACTTCTCGGTCGTCTCGGGGCTCGGCCTGGTCACGGATTTCGGTGGAGGCGGATTCTGGGTCTCCGTCGCGGGCAATGAGCTGGGAGGAGGCATCCTGCGCAGGGACTTCTCACTGGTGGTGCCTCAATACATCCTGGGCAAGCACCGCGGAAATGGCAGCCAGGTCCCTTATGGCGTCATGCCGGATGGCAGCGTCCAGCCTCAAGCCTCGCTCCGGACGTTCTCCGAGAAGATGATGGACATGGGCGCGCCTCACTGGTGCAACGAGTTCAACTCCCAGGACGAGACCCTGCGCGCCACCTGCCGGAGGTTCGTGCGGACAACCACCACCCTCCAGACCCTCGAGACGCTGCAACACGGACTCGGCTACATGCACGCGCCAGAGCCCCGGAAGCGCTACCACTATGATGGCGAGCGCTCCAGCTTGCGGCGGCTACAGGAGCTCCTCGCTTCTCCCACGGACTGCACGGGTCAGCTGCTGCATCAGCTGGTGAACATGTACACGACGACCGGTCTCTCCACCGTGTGGGGGCCAACCACCTCCGAGTGGAACGGTGTGGGCCCTCAGGCTGGGATGGGAGCGACGCTGCACAGGTCCCACGCTCGGGAGGAGCTCGCGGCGGTGGAGCGGCACCTCGGCTACGCCATCACCCGGTTCGAGTCTTCCTTTCCCCAGGAGGTGGAGCCGCGACGCCTCTTGGTGGAGGCCCTCCAGGTGCACAGCGGCGCCCTGAGGCGCTACGACGACTGGGACTACGAGGGCGCGCTGCGGGAGGCGATGCGGGTGCTGTCCCTGCTGGACCAGGCCCTCACGAGAATGGGTGAGCCCGATCGCATCCATGATCCACTCACCGAGGTCCCCGTGCCCGCGAGCCCGCCCGTCATCAGGAGCAGTGCCTCCACCGGGTTCTCGTCCTCCCTGGAGTCCTCGTTGAAGGAAGGGTCGGGCCTGCGGGAGCTGCGCGAGGCGTACCGACGGTCCGGCGCTCGGGACTGCCAGGGCGTCCCTTGAGCGAGCCCGGAGGTGACGCAGCGGAGGCGCGCTCCCCGACGGTTCCGCGCTCATCCCGTCCAGGCCCCTCACAAACGCCCCGCCAACCCTCCACCCATGGAGCTGGATGAACGGCAGAGGCCCCACGCGCCTCGGGTGCTGGGGGACGGACTCCTGGCTGAAGGAGAACGTCATGCATGATTATGTCATCGTAGGTGCGGGCTCGGCAGGCTGTGTGCTCGCGAGCCGACTCAGTGAAGATCCCTCCATCCGTGTCCTCCTCCTCGAAGCCGGCGGCGAGGATCGCAAGAGGGAGATCCAGATCCCCGCCGCGTTCGGCAAGCTCTTCCAGACGGAAGTTGACTGGAACTACCGTACCGAACCCCAGCCCCAGCTCGCCGGGCGCTCGCTTTACTGGCCTCGCGGCAAGCTCCTGGGGGGTTCGTCCTCGATGAATGCCCAGATGTGGGTGCGGGGCAATCCCATCGACTATGACGAGTGGGCCCAGCTGGGCAACCCGGGATGGTCGTATCGCGACACCCTCCCTTATTTCCGCCGAGCGGAGGATTGTCAGGAAGGGGCCTCGGAGCACACCGGAGCGGGCGGGCCCATGGGTGTCTCCGCGCTTCGGTCCCCCAATCCCCTGACCCACGCCTTCATGGAGGCCTGCGTTCAGGCAGGCATCCCTCTCAACCCTCGCATCAATCCCAGCTCCCAGGAAGGGAGCTACTACACGCAGGTCTCCCAGCGCCGGGGCGTGCGCTGCTCCACCGCCGGAGCCTACCTACGGCCCGCGATGAAGCGGCCCAACCTCGAGGTGCGCACCCTGGCCCACGCCACCGGAATCGTGGTCAAACAGGGAAGGGCGATGGGGATCCGCTATCTGCAAGGCGGAATTGAAAAGACAGCGGAGGCCCGGCGGGAAGTGCTCCTGTGCGGTGGAGCCGTGAACTCACCCCAGCTCCTCCTCTTGTCGGGCATTGGTCCGGCGGAGGAGCTCGCCGCGCTGGGGATTCCCGTCGTCGCGAATGTGCCGGGAGTGGGGCGCAATCTCCTCGACCACCTGATGGTGGCGGTGATCATGGGCGTGCGACGGCCCATCACACTCCTGGCGGCGGAGACCCCCGTCAATCTGCTCAAGTTCCTGCTGCTGAGGAAGGGGATGCTGACCTCGAATGTGGCCGAGGCCCATGCCTTCGTGCGGTCCGCGCCCCAACTGAGTGCCCCCGACCTCGAGCTCGTGTGGGCCCCCTATCCCTACATCAACCATGGGCTGACCCGGCCCACCGGGCACGGCATGACCATCTCCGCGGTGCTGCTCCGTCCTCGAAGCTCTGGCCGGCTCACCCTGCGCTCCCCCCATCCGATGGAGCCACCCCGCATCGATCCTCGCTATCTGTCCGATCCCGCGGACCTGGAGCTGCTGGTGGCCGGGGTGCGTCGAGCGCAGGAGGTGTTCCGAGCACCCGCCCTGGCTCGAGAAGAGACAATCCCCATCGAACCGGAGCCCGGTACCGGCGCCGATCTGCCCACCTTCATCCGTCAGAAAGCCGAGACCCTGTACCACCCGGTGGGAACGTGCCGGATGGGTGTCGATGAGGGGGCGGTCGTCGATCCAGAGCTACGGGTCCGCGGGCTCGCGGGTCTTCGGGTGGTAGACGCTTCGGTGATGCCGACCCTCATCCGGGGCCATACCAATGCCCCGACCATCATGATCGCCGAGCGAGCCGCCGACCTGCTCCGTCAAGCCTCGTAAAGCTCCACCGGCATCACCCAGGATTGACCCATCCCCTCTCCTCCCGGCCACGCCGACCTCCGCGCTGCTATGCTCGGAGCCGATGAAGCGCGCTTCGGAGCCGGGGGGACAACCGGCCATGCTCTCGCTGTTCGTGTTCACCGTGGCGGCGCTCCTCTTCGGCTCGCCGCTGCGCCAGCTGTGGTTGCGAGAGGGCGCGCCCTGGTACCAGCCCTTCACCGTATGGCTCGGCGTCATCGCACTGGGAGCGTGGGCGGCGCGCCGGAGCGGCCATGACCCTTGAGCTCGGCACGCTCGTCGTCGCTTCCCTCGTCTACCTGCTGGTGCTGTTCCTCATCGCCTACGCCGCCGAGCGCGGGCGCATCCCCTCGCGCGTCACCCAGCACCCGCTCGTCTACGCCCTGGCGCTCGGCGTCTACGCCACCTCCTGGTCCTACTTCGGCAGCGTGGGCTACGCCTCCCAGCACGGCTTCCGCTACCTCGGCATCTACCTGGGCGCCACCCTCTCCTGCCTGCTCGTCCCCGTGCTGTGGCGCCCGCTGCTCAAGCTCACCCGGGAGCTACAGCTCACCTCGCTCGCGGACCTCTTCGCCTTCCGCTACCCGGGCCAGGCCACCGGCACCCTCGTGACGCTGGGGCTGCTCGCCGGCACCCTGCCCTACCTGGCCCTCCAGGTGCGCGCCATCGTCGAGTCCGCGCGCGTCCTCAGTCCCTCGGCCCCGGCCGCCGTGCTGGGCCCGGGCTTCTGCGTGACGACCATCGTCTTCTCCATCCTCTTCGGTGCCCGTCACGTCACCCCGCGCGAGCGGCACGAGGGCCTCGCACTCGCCATCGCCTTCGAGTCGCTGGTGAAGGGCGTGGCCCTGGTGCTCGTGGGCGCCTGGGCGGTGATCTCCATCTTCGGTGGCCCGGGTGGACTCCAGGCCTGGCTGGACGCTCACCCCGAGGCCCTGCGTGCCATGCAGCAACCCGCGCGCGAGGCGTCCTGGACACCGCTGCTCGTCCTCTCGTGCGCCGCGGCCTTCCTCATCCCGCGCCAGTACCACGTCGCCTTCACCGAGAGCCCCGAGCGCGATGCCCTCTCCACCGCCACGTGGGCCTTCCCACTGCTGTTGCTGTTGATGAACGTGGCCGTGCCGCTCGTCCTCTGGTCCGGCACCGCGCTGGGCCTGACGGGACCGGCGGACTTCCACGTGCTCGCGGTGCCCGCGGCACGCGGGGCTCACGCGCTCGCGATGCTGGCCTTCCTCGGTGGCATCTCCGCCGCCAGCGCCATGGTCATCGTCACCACCCTGGCCATGGCGCCCATGTGCCTCACCCACCTGGTGCTGCCGCTCGGCTACGCGCGCTCGCCGGGCAACCTGTACCGCCGGCTGCTCTGGGCGCGGCGCGTCCTCATCGCCGCCATCATCCTCGCCGGTTACGGCTTCTACCTGCTGCTCGACAGGCGGGCCGCGGGACTGGTGGACCTGGGGCTCGTCTCCTTCGTGGGCGTGGCGCAGTTCATCCCCGGGCTGCTGGGCCTCCTCTTCTGGCCCCGGGCCACGCGCGTGGGCTTCCTCTCGGGTCTGGCCGCCGGCACCACCGTGTGGGGCGTGCTGCTGCTGCGTCCGCTGTGGATCGGCCATGGCCTGCCCCCGGCGGCCACTGCGCTGGCGGCGCTCCTGGGCTTCTCCACCGTCGAGCCCTGGGGCTTCGTCACCTTCACCTCCCTCATCCTCAACGCGCTGGCCTTCGTCGGCCTGTCGCTGGCCACGCGGCCCTCCACCGAGGAGGCGGAAGCGGCCCGGCTGTGCGCGCGCGAGGCCCCGTCGCTCGCCGCTGGCAGCGTGACGGCCGGCTCTCCAGAGGAGTTCCGCCGCCAGCTGGCCCCCGTGCTGGGCCCGGAGGCCGCCGTCGCCGAACTGGACCGGGCGCTCGCCGAGCTCGGATTGTCCCAGGGAGAGCGCCGCCCCGCCGAGCTGCGCCGGTTGAGGGATCAGATCGAACGCAACCTGTCCGGCCTGCTCGGCCCGGTGTTGGCGCGGCTGGCCGTGAGCGAGGCGTTGCAGGTGGACCCCCAGGCGCGCACGGCGCTCGCCGAGCAACTGCGCTTCGTGGAGGAGCGGCTGCGGGACGCGAGTGGGATGAAGGGGCCGGTGCGTGAGCTGGAGGCGGTGCGGCGTTACCTGCAACGCATCCTCGAGGAGCTGCCGCTGGGCGCGTGCGCGCTGGGACCGGACCAGGACGTGGTCATCTGGAACGCGGAGCTGGAGCGGCTGTCCGGGCTGAAGTCCGAGCAGGTGCGGGGCCAGACGCTGTCACGCCTGCCTCCGCCCTGGGGCGAGCTGCTGTCCGGCTTCGCCTCTGGCCCGGACGCGGACGCGGAGGCGCAGGTGCGGCTGGACGGACGCGAGCGCATCCTCCGGCTGCACCGCTCACTGGCCACGCCCTCGGGAACCTCGGAGGTGGAGCCCGAGCGCCTGGAGGGCGCGGTGCTGCTGCTGGAGGACCTGACCGAGCGCAAGGCGATGGACGCGCGGCTGGCGCATCAGGACCGGCTGGCCTCGGTGGGGCGGGTGGCGGCGGGCGTGGCGCACGAGATTGGCAACCCGCTGACGGCGATCACCAGCGTGGCGCAGAACCTCCGCTACGAGGAGGACCCCGCGGAGATTCGCGAGCGGGTGCAGCTCATCCTCCAGCAGGCGAAGCGCATCGACGCCATCGTACGGGCGCTCGTCACCTTCAGCCATGCGGGGGTGGCGGGGAGCCAGGGGGAGCCCATCACCCGGGTGCCGCTGGCGCCGCTGCTGACCGAGGCCGCGCAGCTCTCGCGCCTGGGCCGCAAGAGCGCCGACGTGCAGTGCGTGAGCCACTGCCCCGAGAGCCTGGAGGTGGTGGGGAACGCACAGCGGCTGGTGCAGATCTTCGTGAACCTGGTCACCAACGCCATCGACGCCTCGCCACGAGGCGGGCGGGTGGAGCTCTTCGCCGAAGAGTTGGGAGAGCAGGTGCGCGTCCGGGTGGTGGACAAGGGCCATGGGATTCCGCCCGAGTTGGCCCAGCGCATCTTCGAGCCCTTCTTCACCACCAAGCAGCCCGGAGAGGGAACGGGGCTGGGGCTCGCGCTGGTGTCCAGCATCATCCGGGAGCACGGCGGCACGTTGGAGGTGGACAGCCAGCCGGGAGCCGGCACGACCTTCACCGTCCTCCTTCCGAAGGCGATGGCCCAGCACGCCGCCGGGTAGAATCCGACTTCTTCAGGGGGTTGGATCTCCCAGCACCTGCCGGAGCTCCCGGAGAAGCTCCAGGAGCTTCCTGCGACGCGCCTCGGGGAACCCGTCGAGCACCCCCTCGAAGTGCTCGAAGATGAGGGGAGGCAGAATGGTCTGCAGCTGACTCCCCTCCTGCGTGAGCTCCACGCGGAACGACCGCCCGTCCTTCGGGTCCTCCACCCTCCCCACCCACCCTCGCTTCTCCATGCGGGAGAGCATCCGGGAGATGGAAGGTAGATCCTGCAGGGTCACGCGAGCGATCTCCGAGGGAGACAGCGGACCGTGCGCCCAGAGGGAGGCAAGGGTCTGCCACTGCTCGGGCGTGAGGTCGTGCTCCCTCAGGGCCCGGATGAGCTCTCGACGGAACAGGAGCGCTGCGCGGTAGAGGTTGTATCCAAGCTGGTCGTTCAGTTCCACGGCGTCCTCCACACCGATGATGCCCGGTCGCTCCGATGGCGCCAATCGAGCGGGTCGCCGAATCTCCTTGTCGTGCCACATGACTGGACCCCTCTAACCAGAAAAGGTTGTCCGGACAATTGATTCTTGCCCCTCCCTCCACCACCCCATATAGTTGTCCGCACAACATGATGCCGTGTGGGGGTCACCATGCAGCGCTTGGAAGTCGTGGTCCGGTGGTTGATGGGAGCGGTATTCGTGCTCTTCGGAGCGAGCAAGTTCTACCCGTTCATGCCAACGCCCCCCGTGCCGCCAGCGGCCGCCACGTTCATCGCGGCCCTGATGACCAGCGGTTACATGTGGCCACTCCTGGGGCTCATCGAGGTCGTGGGGGGAGTCCTTCTGCTGTACGGACGCTACGTTCCCATCAGCGTGGCCATCCTGGCCCCGGTGATCACCAACATCGCGCTCTATCTGCTGCTGCTCGCGAAGACGGGGCCGGGAATGGGGATGGCCCTCTTCCTCGTCTCCTGCGAGCTGTTCTTGATCTGGCGCTACCGGCAGCGCTGGGCGCTGATGGTGACCGCATGAGGGGCACCACCACGCTCCCGGCGGCACTCGTCGCCGCCTGGCTCCTCGTGGGATGCGAGGCACCGGACACCGTGCTCGCGAAACATGGATGTTCCTCGTGCCACACGCCATCCACCGAGGGATTGGGTCCCTCCCTCCGCCTCATCTCGACGCACTACTCCTCGCGAGAAGAGCTCGTCCAATTCCTCGAGGGGAAGAGCGCACCACGGGTCGCCCCGGAGGGCTTCGAGGCGATGAAGCCCATGGTGGAGATGACTCGCACCCTGACGTCTGAAGAGCGCGTGCGCATCGCGGAGGCAATCCTCCGGCACCGCGCCAAATAAAATGAGAGCGGACCGGAGCCCGATTCCGGTCCGCTCTCATTCCATTCGTTACACCCTCACCGCACTCGACCTCCCTTCCAGAAGTCCGCGTGGGCCCCATTCGAGGGACAGCGAGACCTGGGCGTGCGGCTCCTCTCAAATCCTGACGGACAACTGCCGCTGGCTGAATCCTGGCAGCCGAACACCCCCGCGGGATTGACTCTCCAATCAAATCCTCCCAAGCTGGAAGACGCAAATTTTGCCGGTCCGGGACCGCGAAACGAATCATCTGCGCGCGGAACCATCTCTCAACTTTGTCACAGCCTCCATCTCCCCGCATCTCCGGCCACTTGAGAATCTCCTGACACTGGCACCCGCATTGCACAAAAGAAAACAGCGTTGCCAAAGGACATGATTGTCCGCACAATAAAAATCGACGAAAGCAAGTTTCCCCACCTTCTCATGTCCTGACGAGTCATCAGCAACCAATGCCTGACGTGTGAGCACCGCCCTCACGACCCTCATCACCCCGGCGTCAGCGGCTCATGGAAAGTTCACATGATGGCCACGACAAAGTCTCGCAACTCCGACTCGAAACAATGGATGTTCCACTGAGCTGGTCTGATGGATGGAGACCGTGTCAATCCATCGAGCCAGCAATCGATTTGAGAGCCTTCCCTTGGAACCACATGCCAGAAGCAATGTCAGTGCTCTCGGGAGTGACCGCCGGAGCACCGTCCGAGGCTTCATCCTTCACCTGCGGGACAATGGCTACACGGCAAACCAGATCATCGCTGTCGCCAACGAGATCCTCGATTTCGTCATCAACGATCTGAAGCAGCGGGTCCCTCCGGCCGCCGGCCTCGGGCACGACGGCGCGCACAAGGGACAGTAGAGCGCCACGGCAGCAATCTTCGCATTCCGACAAGGGTCTCTTCGCCATGAAGAACCGTATCCACGCCATCCTCGGCACGACCGCGCTCCTCTTCATCTCGAGCTTCTTCATGACCTCCAGCATCGTCGAGCTCTCTGGCAGGACGGACTGGATCCTCGCCGCCAAGCGCTACATCGCCTACGCGCTCGTCTTCGTGTTCCCCTGCATGATCGCGACGGCGGCGGTGGGACGCTCCCTGGCCGCCAACCGCGAGAGCGCCCTCATCCAGAAGAAGCAGGCCCGGATGCGGTTCATCGCCGCCAACGGATTGCTGGTGCTGACCCCCCTGGCCATCGCGCTCTACATGTTGGCACTTCGTGGCTCCTTCGGCCCTCTGTTCATGGTGCTCCAGCTCGTGGAGCTCATGGCCGGGGCAACCAACATCTACCTGCTCACCCTGATGATGCGGGATGGCTTCCATCTGAGTGGCAGGCTCATCCCCCGTCAGACTTCCAGAATCGAGTAGTCCCAGCCTCGACCGCCGTTCGCCACGCCCCCACATCCTCTCCTCGTTGCCGCCAGCCGGCGGACAGGGAGAGCCACGCCCGGAATCCGCCATGGAAACCTCCGTCAAGAACGAGATCGTCATCAAGCAGTCCCCCGACATCGTCTATCGCTGCTGCACGCAGGTGGAGTCCTGGCCGCAGGTGTTCCCCACCTGTCTGGCGGTGAAGCAGAACGCGGTGGGCGCGGACGCGCGGGAGGTCATCATGGAGATGACGGTCCGCAACGCCTTTGGCACCAATACCATCCGCTCGCACCGCCACTACACGCACGAGCGCCAGCACATCCAGTTCAAGATGATCACCGTGCCGCCCCAGTTCGCCGGGATGCACGGCACCTGGAGCGTCGAGCCCTGCGAGGGTGGCTCCAGATTGGTGGTCATCCACACCTTCGAGCCGGCGCAGCCCACCGCGCAGGCGCAGGAGGAGCTGGGGCGCAACGTCTACGCCAACACCGCGCAGGTGCTCACGCACCTCAAGGACTGGGCCGAGCGCCAGTAACGACCTCCACCTGCCTCACCCTCAGGAGCACCATCCCATGCAGAACCAGGCGAAAGACATTGGCCCGTCCGTATCCAACGAGCTCCCGCAGACCCGGAGCCTTCCCGTGGAAGCCTTCCACGCCTGGGAGGCGTTCTTCACGCGCCTGGTCTTCGCCGGGCTCGACTGGGGAGACACCACCATCGCGCTGGAGGGCTTCAAGCCCGGTGCCCCGGGCAAGGTCGACTGGCGGGACTGGCATGACCGCTGGCTGAAGCTCGGGAAGGACTACGAGCAGTCCGCGGAGAAGGCCCTGGCCGCCGGCCACCACCTCACGGCCCGGCAATGGCTGCTCAAGGCCGCAGCCGCCGGCCACTTCGCGGAGTTCATGTACTTCGACAACGCGCCGCTCAAGCGCGAGACGCGCATGTGGGTCACCCGCGTCTTCCATCGGGCCATCCCCTATCTGGAGTACCCCACGGAGCGGCTCACGGTGGCGTACAAGGGCCACGCCCTGCCGGCCTACTTCATGCGCCCGGCCACCCCGGGCCCCCACCCCTGCGTCATCCTCGTCAATGGTCTGGACTCGGCCAAGGAGGTCGAGCTCTTCGTGTTCGCCCAGACGTTCCTGGCGCGAGGCATGGCGGTGATGCTCTTCGATGGCCCCGGTCAGGGCGAGCTCATCGGTGTGGAGCCGCTGACGCCCGACTTCGAGCACGTGGTGGGAGCCGTGCTGCGGCAGATGCGCGCCAACAGCGGCATCGACCAGAGCCGGATCGGCATCTTCGGGGTGAGCTATGGCGGATATCTGGCCAGCCGGGCGGCCGCCTTCCACCCCCAGGAGATCAAGGCCTGCATCAATCTGGCCGGCACCTTCGACCTCGAGAACTACCTGAGCATCAACCCCCGGGTGCGCACGGACTTCCGCTTCGTCTTCAAGCAGAAGGACGACGAGGCCATGAACCGCCTGGCCCATGAGCGGTTGCACCTGAACGATGCCCCCGCCCTCACCTCCCCGCTGCTGTGCATCCACGGAGAGCAGGACAACGTCTTCCCCTTCGTCGCCTGCAAGCGCTTCCAGGAATGGGCCCGGGGTGGATTCGAGCTCATCTCCTATCCCCGTGAGCGGCACGTGAGCACCAACTACTTCGCGGACTTCATCCCGCGCTTCGGCGACTGGATGGCCCAGAAGCTCGGTGCCACCGCTCCCCTCCCCGTCAGCGCCAGACGCTGAAAGGCCTTTCCACCATGTCTCCTCGAGCCCCGCAGACTTCCGCGGCGAATCCCGCGCAACGGTTCATCGATCTGAGCGTCCCCGTGGATCCCCAGTATTGGGAGCCAGAGCCCGTCACGGTCAAATACATCGACCACCGGAAGGGGGCCGACCTGCTCGGCAAGGGCCTCATCCACGCGGTGCGTGGCTCCTGGTTCGCCACGGTCCGTGAGTGGCTCAAACACCACCTCGGCAAGGGGCTCGACCATCGCAACTTCCCGGACGGCAAGGGTCTGTCGTTGATGCACTACTACCTGACGACCCATACGGGAACCCACATGGACGCGCCGTTCCACTACGGCGACAAGAACGCCCAGGGAGAGAAGGCGCGCACCATCTGCGAGGTTCCCCTGGAGTGGTGCTTGCGCGATGGGGTGGTGCTGGATGTCCGCGGGCCGGCGGAGCAGGGACCTGTCACCCAGGAGGAGGTGGTCGCCGCGCTCGAGCGGATCGACTACCGCCTCAAGCCGCTCGACGTGGTGTTGCTGTACACCGGCGGCGATGCCCATCTGGGCAAGCGCGAGTACTTCACCCACTTCCGGGGTGTCACTCGCGCCGCCACGGCCTGGCTCATCGAGCAGGGAATCCGGGTGATTGGCATCGACAGCTTCGGCTTCGACGCGCCCTTCCCCCGGATGATCAACGCCTACCTGCGCACCCGGGACCCCGGAGAGTTGTGGCCCGCCCATCTCTTCGGCCGGGAGCGCGAGTACTGCCAGCTCGAGCGGCTGGCCAATCTGGGAGGAATCAGCCAGCCCCATGGATTCAAGGTGGCGTGCTTCCCGGTGAAGTTGGCGCGTGCCGACGCGGCCTGGTGCCGCGTCGTGGCGATTGTCTGACGCAACAGAGGAGACACCGATGCACCTGATGGAACACCATATCGAGATCGATGCCGACGTCGAGGCCGCCTACAAGCTCTGCCTCGAGGTCGAGCGCTGGCCCCAGATCTTCCCGCCCTGCAAGGCCGCCAGGGTCATCGAGCAGGACGAGCGCTCCCAGCTCATCGAGCTCACCGCGCTGGCCAACGGCCAGCCGATGACCTGGCGCTCGCGGCGGGAGATCTTCCGCGACTCGCGTGTCATCACCTTCCGGCAGGTCAAGCCCTCTCCGCTGCTGAGCTGGATGGAAGGTGTCTGGCACTTCTTCCCCCTGCGCAAGGGCACCCTGGTGGTGCTGGAGCATCGCTTCGACGTCAAGGAGCAGCTCGACGCCAACCATGGCATCCAGGGCGTCACCAACCCGAAGGAAGCGCTGGAGTTCATGACGCGCTCGGTGGACACCAACAGCCAGCGTGAGCTGTCCGCCATCAAGGAATACCTCGAGCGGGACTCCAGCAAGAGCGCCACCCACGCGTGGCGCAGACAGTTCGAGGAGCAGCTCGTCATCGCCGCCAGGCCCGAGGCCATCTTCGAGCTGCTGAAGCGCGCGGACGAGTGGCCCAGGCTCCTGCCCCACTGCCACTCCGTGGAGATGGTCTACGACGACGGCCACAACCAGGAGTTCATCATGACCGTGTCCACCCAGGCCGGCCAGGAGCGCATCCGCACCGTGCGCCACTGCAATCCCTCCTCCTGTGTCTCCTATTTCCAGTCCGAGCCCCCTCCGCTGATCCGGATCCACACCGGCGAGTGGCTGCTGGAGCCGGTCTCCGGCGGCGTGCGCGTCACCTCCCGGCACCTGGTCGAGCTCAAGCCCGACAAGGTGAAGCAGTTCTGGGGGGAGCTGAGCGCGCAAGAGGCACTCGACCGCGTCGAGAAGGCCATCAACGCCAACAGCCGCGGAACCATGCAGGCCATCCAGAAGCGGCTGTCAGCCTGAAGCCAACGGCAAGCACCTCACACCCCAGAAAGAGAAGAACCCATGCAGCAGACGGCCAAGAACGAGAGCAACAACCGGAAGCGGGCCCTGGTGACGGGGGCGGGTCGCGGCATTGGCAGGGCGGCGGCCCTGCGGCTGGCGAAGGATGGCTTCGACGTGGCCCTCACGGCGCGTACGCGTGAGCAGCTCGAGGAGGTGGCCTCCGAGATTCGCGCGCTCGGCACCCGGGCGGTCATCGCCCAGTGCGACGTGCGCTCGCCGCAGTCCATCTACTCGATGGTGAACGACGTGGTCTCCTCGCTGGGTGGCATCGAGGTGCTCGTCAACAACGCGGGCCGCCCCGGCGGTGGCACCACCAGCGAGGTGGAGGATGAGCTGTGGCGGGAGGTCATCGAGACCAACCTGAACAGCGTGTTCTACGCCACCAAGGCGGTGCTCAAGGCCAGCCCCTCCCTCCAGAGCATCATCAACATCGCCTCGACGGGCGGCAAGCAGGGCGTCCTCCATGGAGCCCCCTACAGCGCGTCCAAGCATGGCGTGGTGGGCTTCACCAAGTCGCTGGGCCTGGAGCTGGCGAGCAAGGGCATCACGGTCAACGCGGTGTGTCCGGGCTTCGTGGAGACCGGGATGGCCGAGAAGGTCCGCGGCAACTACGCGCGCATCTGGGGCGTGCAGGTGGAAGAGGCCAAGAAGCGCATCGAGCAGCGCGTTCCCATCGGCCGCTACATCACCCCCGAGGAGGTGGCGGACATGGTGGCCTACCTCGCTTCCGACCACGCCAGGGGCATCACCGCGCAGGCCATCAACATCTGCGGCGGTCTGGGCAACTACTAGCAACTCGCCATCCGGAGCGGCAACAAGTGAAAACACATAACAACAAAGAGCGACGTGTCGTCGTTACCGGGATGGGCATCATCGCCCCGAACGGGATCGGCCTGAAGGACTTCTGGAGCAACACCCTGGAGGGGAGGTCCGGCATCTTCGAGGTGGACCGGTTCCCGCTCGAGGGTCTGAGGTCCAGGATCGCCGGACTGGTGAAGGACTTCCGGCCGCGGGAGCTCGGACTGAGGGAGGAGCAGATCCGCCGCATGGACCGCTATGCCCAGTTCGCCCTGGCGGCGGCGCGCATGGCCACGGGGGACTCGAAGCTCGACTTCCAGAAGCTGGACCACGAGCGGCTGGGCGTGTGCGTGGCCAACGCCATCTGCGGCACCCGCTTCATGGAGGAGGAGTTCCTGGTGCTCACCGAGCGGGGCACCGCGCCCCTGAACGGAGCGTGGGCCCAGCGCTGGCTCTACCAGGGCGCCACCTTCAACGTGGCCTCGGCGGAGCTCGCCTCCGAGTACAAGGCTTTCGGGCCCTGCTTCACCCTGAGCACCGGCTGCACCGCGGGGTTGGATGCCATCGGGTTCTCCCTGGATCGCATCCGCTCGAATGAGGCGGACGTGATGATCTGCGGCGCCGCCGAGGCGCCCATCACCCCCATCGCCATGGGAGCCTTCGACGTCGTCGGCGCGCTCTCCAGCAAGCGCAACGCCGCTCCGCACCAGGCGTCGCGCCCCTTCGATGCCGACCGCGACGGCTTCGTGCTCGGCGAGGGCGCCGGCATCCTCATCCTCGAGGAGCGCCAGCACGCCCTGCGGCGCAACGCCCCCATCTACGCCGAGGTGCGAGGGTTCGGCTCCTGCAACAACGCCTTCCACATGACGGACCTGCCGCCGGACGGCCACGATCTGTCGCGGGCCCTGCGCGCGGCCCTCGAGGACGCTCGCGTCCTCCCGGGGGAGATCAGCTACGTCTCCGCGCACGGCAGCTCCACCCGTCAGAACGACGTCAACGAGACGACGGCGCTCAAGGAGGTGCTCGGCAAGCACGCCTATGAGATCCACGTCAGCTCGCTGAAGTCCATGGTGGGCCACCCCCTGGCCGCCGCCAACGTCCTCGAGAGCATCTCGGCCCTGCTCGCCCTGCACACCGGGAAGCTGCCTCCGACGATCAACTACGAGACGCCCGACCCAGCCTGCGACCTGCACTACGTGCCCAACAAGAGCATCCAGCAGAAGCTCGATGTCGTCCTCAAGGAGGCGAGCGGGTTCTCTGGCATCCACAGCGCCGTTGTCTTCTCGAACCCTGATTTCGTTGGAGGTCTGCGATGAGCCGCCGCGTCGTCATCACCGGCCTTGGAATGCTCACCCCTGGCGGTATCGGCAAGCGCAACGCCTGGGCCAGCACCCTCTCTGGCAAGCAATCCATCCGCCCCATCACCGGCAACGAGCTGGCGGAGCGCTCCGGCTGGGAGGGAGGCGCGCTGGAGGCCTTCACCCCCTCCGACTTCATGCCCATGCGGTTGGCACGCAAGCTGGATCCGTACACCCAGTACTCGGTGGCCGCGTCGAAGCTCGCGCTGGAGGATGGCTCGGTCGACCTGCAGAAGGTCAACCGTGAGCGCTTCGGTGTCTTCGTGGGCAACTGCCTCGGTGGCTGGGATTTCACCGACCGGGAGCTGCGCAAGCTTCACACCCTGGGCTACAAGGAGCTCAGCCCCTTCCAGGCAACCGCCTGGTTCCCGGCCGCTCCGCAGGGGCAGATCTCCATCCTGTTCGAGCTCCGGGGCCACAGCAAGACGCTGGTGTGTGACCGCGCCAGCGGCCTGGTGAGCATCGGCTATGCGGCGCGCACGATCGCCCAGGGCGCCGCGGACATCATCCTCGCGGGTGGAGCGGAAGCCCCCCTCACGCCCTTCGCCTACCTGGCCTGCGTGACGGAAGGGGTCATCGCCGGAGGCCAGGACGCCACCACGCCCCGGGCCTACCGCCCGTTCGACGTGTCGCGGCAGGGCCTGCTGCCGGGTGAGGGCGCCACCTTCCTGCTGCTCGAGGAGCGGGAGCACGCCCTGCGGCGCGGTGCCCATGTCTACGCGGAGATCGACGGCTTCGGCCTGTCGAGCGACGCGTGCCACCCGGCCACGCTCCCGCCCGAGGAAGGAGGCCTGTCGCGCGCCATGTCCGGTGCCTTGAAGGATGCCGGACTCGAGCCCAGGGACATCCACCTGCTGCTGGCGGACGGGCTCGCCACCCGGGAAGGAGACCAGCAGGAGGCCACCGCCATCCAGAAGGTGTTCGGAGACCTCTGCCACCGCCTGCCCGTGACGGCCCCCAAGTCCATGACCGGCCACCTGTATGGGGCGGCCGGTGCGTTGGACACGGCCTGGGGCGCGTTGGCTCTCGAGCACCGCCAGCTCCCGCCCACGGTCGGCCTGAAGCAGCAGGATCCGGGTCTGGGATTGTCCGTGGTCACCCAGGCCACCACGGTCAACCAGCTGGATGCCGTCCTGATCAACTCGCGCGGCTCCGGCGGCATGAACGCGTCGCTGGTCATCCGCCGCGACTCGGGCAGGTAGACAAACAAACCCCACAACACATCGAGGACATTCCCATGCGGCAAGAAGTCGAATCGAAGATCAACAACATCCTGTCCAACCTGCTCGAGCGGAAGATCGAGGAGATCAACGCCAGGATCTCCCTCAAGGACGATCTGGATGTGGACTCGACCGAGATGGTCGAGATCTGCAGCGCCCTGGAGAAGGCTTTCAATGTCGAGATCGACGACGGGGTCGAGAAGAAGCTGAAGACCGTCGGCGACCTCTACTCGCTCATGTCGGCGCAGCCGTAGAGCGGTTCACGCGGTCCCGAGGGAGCGCGACTCCCTCGGGCTCACACCACGCAGCACGGTACGAAGCACGGAAGTGGGAGTCATCCATGGTCATCGGCATTGGCATCGATCTGTGCGAGATCGGGCGCCTGTCCAAGGCGTTGGAAAGGCATGACGGGCGGTTCGAGGAGCGCGTCTTCACGGAGGCGGAGCGGACGTATTGCCGCGGCCGCAAGCAGCCAGGGCAGCACTTCGCGGCGCGCTTCGCGGCGAAGGAGGCGGTCATCAAGGCGCTCGGGGCTCCCGAGGGACTGCACTGGCACGAGCTGGAGGTGCTCAGTGCCCCCGACGGAAAGCCAGAGCTCCGGCTGTCCGGGGCCGCGCACCAGATCGCCCAGCAGCTCGGCATCCACCGGTTCAAGCTGAGCTTGAGCCACAGCGCCGGGTTCGCCGTGGCCATGGTCGTCGCCGAGGGTCCCAGCCCCATGGAGTACCCGCTGTTCAACAGGCGCTCGGCCGCCGATGAGTTGCTGTCCGAGGAGAGCGAGTCGGTGGAGTCGCTCTCCTTCTGATGGCCCCGAAGCTGTTCCTTTCTCCTACGCGAACCTGGTGAGGATGTATGTGTGGATTCGTCGCCCTGTTGTCCAAGGAAGCGCCCATTTCCCCAGACGTACTGGCTGGCGCCACCCGTGCCCTTCACCATCGCGGACCCGACGCGCAGCGGTACTGGCTCCGGGGTGACGGGCGCGTCGGGCTGGGGCATGCCCGGCTCAGCATCATCGATCTCAGCACCGGAGATCAGCCGCTCACCAACGAGGACGAATCCCTGCGAGTGGTCGTCAATGGTGAGCTCTACGACTTCCAGCGCATCCGGCGTGAGCTGGAAGAACGTGGGCACCGCTTCCGCACCCGCTCCGACAGCGAGATCGTCCTCCACCTGTACGAGGAATATGGTCCGCAGTGCCTCCACCACCTTCGGGGCGAGTTCTCGCTGGCGCTGTGGGACGAGCGCAACCGGTTGCTCTTCGTGGCGAGGGACCGGTTCGGCATCAAACCGCTCTTCTACGCCCGGCACGGCGACACACTGTATTTCGCCTCGGAGGCCAAGGCCCTGTTCGCCGCTGGCGTGCCCGCCCGGTGGGATCATGAGTCCGTCTTCCAGTTCCACCACCTGCTCAACCCGCTCCAGGACAGGACCCTCTTCGAGGGCATCCACCAGATTCCTCCCGGGCACTATGGACTGGCGACGGAGGGACAGTTCCAGGTCCTGAAGTACTGGGACTTCGACTACCCGGCCGAGGAAGCACAGGCAGCCCCCCAGGAGACGGAGACCTACGTCGAGCGGTTCCGCACGGCCCTGGATGAAGCCATCCGCCTCCGCCTCCACGCGGACGTTCCCGTGGGCCTCTACCTGAGCGGCGGGCTGGACTCGTGTGCCGTCCTGGGCCTGGCGCAGCGGCAATGCAGCAAGCCCATCCACGCCTTCACGCTCGGATTCGACCGCCCCGAATATGACGAGTCCTCCATCGCGGAGGAGATGGCGAAGAAGGCGGGAGCGAGCTTCACGCCCATCCCCGTGCGCCAGGAGGATCTCGCCGACCACTTCGCGGATGCCGTCTGGCACGGGGAGTCCTTCCTCATCAATGCCAACAGCGTCGCCAAGTTCATGCTCAGCCGCGCCGTGCGGAAGGCGGGCTACAAGGTCGTCCTCACGGGCGAGGGCTCCGATGAGGTGCTCGCCGGCTACCCGCACTTCCGCCGGGACATGCTGCTCTACAACAAGCGGGGGCAGGATCCAGCGGCCCTCGAGCGGGCCCTGGAGGATCTCCGGGCCGCGAACCAGGTCTCGCGTGGCACCCTGCTGCCCGACGCGAACAACCCGGAGAACGCCAGCATCTCGCGGGTGCTCGGCTTCGTCCCCTCCTTCCTCGCGAGCTTCTCCAACATCGCGACCCATGGCCGCGGACTCTTCTCCCAGCAGTTCGCGGCACACTTCGCGGGCCGGGACGCCTACCGCCTGTTCCTCGGCGGATTGGATGTGCGCGGACAGCTCACCGGGCGCGCCCCCGTCAACCAGTCGCTCTATCTCTGGTCCAAGTGCGGGCTGCCCAACTACGTCTTGAGCCTGCTGGGAGACCGGATGGAGATGGCCAACTCCATCGAGGGACGGTTGCCCTTCCTCGACCATCACCTGGTGGAGCTGGCGCGGACCTTCCCCATCTCGCAGAAGATCCGCGGCACGACGGAGAAGTACGTGCTGCGCGAGGCGGCGAAACCCGTGCTGACGGATGCCGTCTACCGGAGACAGAAGCACCCGTTCATGGCGCCGCCGTCGACCCTCTCGCAGGGGAGCCGGTTCTACGAGCTGGTGCAGGACACGCTGCGGGGACCGGCCTTCCGCGCCCTGCCCTTCTATGACCCCCAGAAGTTCCTCGCACTGCTCGACCGGCTGCCCGGCATGGACCTTCCCACCCGGAACGCGATGGATCCCATCCTCCTGTCCGCCCTCAGCGCGTGTGTCCTCCAGCAGCGGTTCGGCCTCCAACCCCAAACCACATGAATACATCCATTGCCAAGAAGCAGAGCGCCCCTGCCTCGCTCCTCGCCTGGGATGTGGCCCTCTCCGCCCCCGTGCTGTGGAAGCACCTGCGCGAGACGGAACCCTGGGTGGCCGCCGAGCTGGAGAATCTGCGGCGGGAAATCCCCATACCGCCCACCAACAACACCTTCGAGACGGAGAGGCTCTTCCGTCCCTCGGGACACTTCCGGGCCTTCTACATACGCGGGCCTGGAGACAGCGTGCTGGCCATCAAGGGCGGGGACCTGCGGTGCGCGGATCAGCAGGCCTTCCTCCACGTCATGCACGAGCGGCCCTTCGAGCGATACCAGCGACACTCGGTGCTGAACGCGCTGGAGTACTTCCTCATCCAGGAACGCAAGATTCCGGGCGCGTTGACGCTCGCGGAAGGCCTCTCCGAGGCCCAGCGGGCCGCGGAAGTCCAGAGCGGCTTTCTGGCGAAGTTCGGCGAACTGGGCGGACTCCCCGTGCCCTTGTTGGTGATTCGCTGGTCCCCTGAAGTGGAGGCGGAGTTCCGCGCCCGACTCCTGCCACTCCTGTCCGGCTTCTCCCTGGAGATAGCCCAGGGCGAGCTGGAGGGCGGGCTGGCCTGCTACGTCTACTGGTTTCCCAAGGCCCCCTTCCCCCGTGTGAGCCACTTCGCGGGCGCACTGGCCATGGAGAGCAGCCGCACCAGCACCGCGGGCTTCCAACAGAACACCCGGCTCATCTACGACACCCTCAAGCACGAGGTGGCTCCCGAATGGGTCCTGGACTCGTGGCTGAAGCTCGTCGCGAAGCTGATGCTGCTGGGGTACTTCCCGAGCGACGCCCAGCATTTCAAGAACGGGCAGTGCATCGAGCCGCAGAACGTGCTCGTCAATGGCACCTTCGCGGACGTGGATTCCGTCACGCCCATGCGGGACCTGGCGGGTGACCGGGAGTTCTACACGGGATTCCTGTGCATGTTGAACCTGCTGGTCAACACCGTGCGCGTCTTCCTCATCGCGGAGAACAATGGAGCGACGTCGCAACCCAGCCCCTTCCCGCCCCAATTCCAGCGGCCGGACTTCATGGAGATGTTACTCGTCATCCATGTCTGGGAACGGATGAAGACCCACCTCCTCGAGGTGCGCAAGGGTTTCCCCGTCACCCTCGACCCGCGGCTCGAGGAGCTGGTGTCCAGCAACCTCTCCTTCCAGGTGCTCTTCGACAAGATCCTCTACGCCATCTACTACGCGGGGCCGCAGCTCCCCGAGAGCATCCGGCCCATGCTGGGCATCACCGCCGCCTACAACCACGTGGGGGATACGGACGGCGCAACCAGGAAGGCGCCATGAAGAACCCCGCCTACGATGTGATTGTCATTGGCTCTGGCCACAACGGCATGACCACCGCGGCCTATCTGGCCAGGGCGGGACTCGACGTCTGTGTCCTCGAGAAGAGCGGCGGGCTCGGTGGCGGCTGCGTGACTCGCGAGCTGTGCGGCCCGGGATTCAAGTCCGACCCCGCGTCGACCTGCCACATCACCATCCAGGCCAACCCGCTCCTCCTCGACGACGAGCTCGGGCTGATGTCGAAGTACGGGCTCAAATACCACTACCCGGACATCCTCTACTCGGTCGTCTTTCCCGACGACAGCTCCTTCATCTGCTACCGCGACATCGATCGCACCTGCGCCTCCATCGCAGAGAAGTTCTCGGCGCGCGACGCGGAGGCCTACAGGCGGTTCTGCGCATGGGCGGGGGCCGGGCTGGAGATGATGTTGCCCACGATGTTCTCCGCCTGTCCGCCCACCGGACAGCTCTTCTCGATGCTCGACCAGAGCGATGCGGGACAGGAGACGATGCATGCCTTGATGCTGAGCGGCATGCAGCTACTCGACGAGTGGTTCGAGGATGACCGGCTCAAGATCGCCATGGCCCGCCAGGCCAGCGAGGTCATCTTCGATCCGCACGAGGTGGGCTCGGGGAGCCACCTCTACATGCTCACCCCCTTCATCCACCGCTTCGGCATCGGCGTGCCCGAGGGGGGAAGCGGGGTGCTCGTCGACAAGCTGGCGGAATGTCTGCGTGACCACGGAGCCACGGTGCGCACCCGGAGCGGCGTGCGGCGGATCCTCGTGCGAGGAGGGAGAGCCACCGGGGTGGAGCTCGAGACGGGCGAGACGCTCACGGCACGGAGGGCCGTGGTGTCCGGTGTCAACGTCAAGCAGCTCTTCCTCGGGATGCTCGAGCCCGGGGAGCTGCCCGCCGAGATGCCCCACCGCGTGCGCCGTCTGAAGATCAATCCCTTCCAGTCCTTCTGTCAGGTCATGGCCCTCCAGGAGGCGCCCCGCTACAAGGCTGGCGAGGAGGTCAATCGCTCCGCCATGGTCGAGTTCTCCCCCGCGACACGGAGGGAGTTCCGCCGCTACTTCGAGGATCTCCAGCGCGGCCAGCTCCGGCCGGATGTACCGGCCATGGTCACGCAGACGCTGTTCGATCCCACGCGCGCACCGCCCGGCAAGCACACCGGCTACCTGCACTGCTACGCGCCCTATCACCTCGAGCAAGGAGCGGAGAAGTGGGATGAAATCGAGATGGACGTGGCCAACGAGGTGTTCGCGCACCTGGAGCGGCACACGACCAACATGAGCGCGTCGACCCTCATCCACCGGAAGATCATCAACCCGCGGGAGATCGAGCGACGCAACGCCGCCTTCATCGAGGGGGAATCGACCCACCTCGGCAACTATCTCTTCCAGTCGATGGCCATGCGGCCGCTGCCGGGTTGGGGCCAGTACCGCACGCCGATCGACGGGCTCTACATGACCGGCTCGAGCACCCACCCGGGTGGCAGCATCAGCGCGGGCAGCGGCCGCGCCTCGGCACAAATCCTCTGCCAGGACCTGGGCATCGACTTCGAGCGCCTGGTGGCCTGAGCGGCTCCTCCCCCAACAAGGACATCGAGGCTTCCATGAATCTGGAGCTCGAGGGCAAACGCGCCCTCATCACTGGCAGCAGCATGGGCATTGGCGAGGAGATCGCCCGGACCCTGGCGGCCGAGGGTGCCACCGTGGCCGTCCACGGCCGCAATGCCGAGCGCGTCCACGCCATCGCCAAATCCATCCACGACGCAGGAGGTCAGGCCGTCCCCCTCGTCGTCGACCTCGAGCCTTCGGGGGCGGGATGGCGCCTCGCGGCGGAGGCCCGGGAACGGCTCGGCGGGGTGGACATCCTCGTCAACAACGCCCCTGGCTTCGCGATGCCTGGCTGGTTCACTCCGCCCCCCGAGGAGTGGCAACGGACCTACCGGATCAACGTCGTGGCCTCGATCGAGCTCATCCATGCGCTCGTCCCCGCGATGAAGGAGGCTCGCTTCGGACGCATCATCCAGATCTCGAGCAACGTATCGACCCGCCCGCTCGCGGACATGGCGGCCTATGGAGCGTCCAAGGCGGCCATGAACCACCTGACCGCGAGCCTCGCGCTCGAGCTGGCCGATTCGGGCATCACCGTGAACACGGTCAGCCCGGGTCTGATCCAGACCGAGTCGATGCAGACCCACATGTTCATGATGGGTGTGCAGCGTGGCTGGGGAAAGACCTGGGAAGAGGTCAAGGACCACCTCGTCGAGGAGTACTACCCGACGCCGCAGGCACGGATCGGCGTGCCGAAGGATGTGGCGCATGCCGTGGCCTTCCTGGCGAGCCCGCTGGCGAACTACATCCACGGGGCGCTGCTGCGCGTGGATGGAGGGAGCGCCGTGGCGGTGCCCTGAGGAAGCGAGCGGCTCAGGGCCTTCTCCGATGCGAGCCGCACCAGCGGGCTCGCTCGGCGCGCCGGGCATGACGCACCTCGTCAATCCGTTTGGAGGTGGACAGAGGACGGGTCCGAGGGACTACCCTTACGGTCAAGCCTTCCGAGAATCCGCCGGGCCCCCGCGAGCGGCCTCGGACAGGGGGGCAAGCACCTATGAGCCGCATCCTGGTCATCGAGGACGAGCCCGTCATCCGCACCGAGCTGCGCCGCCTGTTGACGCGGGCAGGGCACGACGTGGCCGAGGCCGGCGCCGTACACGAAGCCGAGGCCGACCACGAGCTGGACTCGTTCGACCTCATCCTGAGCGACCTGCGCCTGCCGGGTGCGGCGGGTACGGACATCATCGCCAAGGCGCCAGCCGTGCCGGTGCTCATCATGACCAGCTACGCCACGGTGCGCTCGGCGGTGGAGGCGATGAAGCTGGGGGCGGTGGACTACATCGCCAAGCCCTTCGACCATGACGAGCTGCTGCTGCAGGTGGAGCGCGTGCTGCGCGAGGGCCGGCTGAACCGGCAGAACGCGGCGCTGAAGCGCGAGGTGGAGCGCACGTACGCGGTGAACGGGATGGTGGGCAACTGCCCGGCCATGCGCGACGCCTTCGAGCGCATCCGCAAGGTGGCGGCCTCGCCGGCCACGGTGCTGGTGCTGGGCGAGTCCGGTACGGGCAAGGAGCTGGTGGCGCGGGCGCTCCACGCCCAGAGCCCCCGGCGCGACGGCCCGCTGGTGGCCGTCAACTGCGCCGCCATCCCCGAGGGTCTGCTGGAGTCCGAGCTGTTCGGGCACGAGAAGGGAGCCTTCACCGGAGCGCAGACCGCGCACGCGGGCCTGGTGGAGAGCGCGGACGGGGGCACGCTCTTCCTCGACGAGATTGGCGAGCTGCCCCCCCCCGCGCAGGCCCGCCTGCTGCGGATGATGCAGGACGGCGAGGTGCGGCGCGTGGGAGCGACCCGCTCGCGCAAGGTGGACGTGCGCATCGTCGCGGCCACCCACCGGGACCTGCCCAAGCGCGTCCAGGAGGGCGCCTTCCGGCAGGACCTCTACTTCCGGCTTCGCGTGGTGGAGATCAAGCTGCCGCCCCTGCGCGAGCGCGGCGAGGACATCCCGGCGCTCGCGAAGCACCTGTTGGAGAAGGCATGTCAGCGGCTCAACCGGCCGCCAGCCACCTTCTCGCCCGAGGCGCTCGCGACCATCACCACGCATCCCTGGCCGGGCAACGTGCGCGAGCTGGAGAACGCCATCGAGCGCGCCGTCATCCTCGCCGATGGGCCAGTCGTCACGCCCGGGCTGCTCGCGCTGGAGCCTGGTGGAAACATCACCTTCGAGACGCACGAGCTGCCGGAGCCCGGCATCGAGGGCAGCGCTTCGCCGGACTCACTGGAGGAGTACTTCCGCCGCTTCGTGCTGGAGCACCAGGACAAGCTGGGGGAGACGGAGCTGGCACGCCGGCTGGGCATCAGCCGCAAGGCGCTCTGGGAGAAGCGCCAGCGGCTGGGCATCCCCCGCATCCGGGCCTGAGCCACCCGCCACTCAGGCCGGGTGAAGTTCCAGGTGCAGCACCGCGGGCCCTCGGGTGGTCACCGCCGTGTTCCACTGGACCGGCCCGGGCTCGCGTACCAGCTTGGAGCAACGTTCGAGCAGCACCTCCACGGCCAGCCGCGCCTCCAACCGGGCCAGGGGAGCACCCACGCAGAAGTGGATGCCATGGCCGAAGCCCAGGTGCGGCGCGCCCGTGCGGTCCAGGTCGAAGCGGTGGGGATTGGGAAAGGCCGACTCGTCCCGGTTGGCCGAGACGAACTGCACCATCAATACCGCCCCCTTGGGCAGCCGGACCCCACCCAGCTCGGTCTCCTGGGTGGTGATGCGCATGGTGGACTGAGAGGGCGACTCGAAGCGCAGCACCTCCTCGACGAACTTCGGAACCAGCGAGCGGTCCGCCTTCAAGCGCGCCCAGATGTCCGGCTGGTCCACCAGCATCAGCCCGCAGAGTCCCAGCAGGTCGTACGTCGTCTCCAGTCCCGCGACCAGCAGCAGGACGAGGAAACCCAGCAGCTCGTCATCCGAGACGACCCCGCCTTGAGCCCGGGCCTGGAGGAGATCGCTGACCACGTCGTGGCCGGGCTCGCGCCGGCGCAGCTCCAGGACCTGTCCCAGGTGCTGCTTGAGCTCGGTCAGGGTGGCGCGCAGCTCGGCCTGCCGCTCCGTGGCGTCCGGAGGGGTGATGCCGAAGCTCACGATGGCATCCGCCCAGCCCTTGAAACGCGGTGCCAGCGAGGTGTCCAGTCCCAGCAACGCGCTCATGGTGCGCGAGGGCAGCGTCAGGCCCATGGACTCGACGAAGTCCACCCGGCGGCGCGCCAGCATGTCGGCGACGATCGACTCGGCATTGGAGCGGACGAAGGACTCCAGGCGGGCCACGCCCGGGGCGGAGAAGGTGCGGGTAATGAGCGAGCGCAGGCGGGTGTGCTCCGGTGGATCCAACACCAGGATGGAGTCACTCACCGGGTTGCGTTGCCCGAGCCAGGCCGGCTGGGTAGCCGCGCGCAGACCCTGCGACGAGAAGATCTGCGGGTTCTTGAGGACGTGGAGCGCATCCTCGTAACGGGTCACTGCCCACAAGCCGCCTGGCTCCACCTGGCTGACCGGCGCCTCGCGCCGCAGCGAGGAGTAGAAGGCGTGTGGATTGTTCCAGATATCGGGGGCGTAGATGTTGGGTCGAGCACTCATGCGCGGGGCCTCGGGCGATGGTCCGACATATAGACCCCGGCCCCGCGCGAGAGCCACGGTGGGCGAGAGACTGTGTGGGAAAGGAATCAGCGGCTCTGCTCGGTGTCAGGCAACACCGAGCAAAGCCAATCACTGCACTGCCCCGGTGGGCTACCGCACCTGGGACGGGTTCTCGGGAACGACCCACAGGTAGAGCGTGGTCCCCTCCACCTCGATGGTCTTGAGCGGCTCCCATCCCTCGATGTCGAAGGCGTGCGAGACGATGCGCGTCCCCGGCGCCAGGTCCCGCAGCAGCTTGGGCTTCATCCGGTTGTTGACGCTCGGCAGCAGGTACATCGTCACCACCGAGGCATCCCCGATGTCCGCCTTGAAGATGTCCTGCTGCCGGAACTCCGTGAGCCGCTGAACGCCCGCGGCCTGTGCGTTGGCCTCGGCCTCCTGGATGCGCTCGGGGTTGATGTCGATGCCCACCCCGTGCACGCCGTACTTCTTCGCCGCCGTGACGACGATGCGGCCGTCCCCCGAGCCCAGGTCGTACACCACGTCTCCCTGCCGCACGCCCGCCAGCTCCAGCATCGCGTCCACCAGCGTCTGTGAGGTGGGCACGTACGGCACGTCTGGTGCCCGCTCGGGGAGCTCCGCCCGCCCCGGGTTGGGAGGGACGTAGACGAAGTCCGAGGGGTCCTGCCCCTCCGGGGCCTGCGTGGCGAGCGCTCCGCCCCCGAGCCCCAGCCCCGCCAACAGTGCTACGCCGATCGCTGCCTTCCGATTCCCCATGGTGTACGACCTCCGTGCAACGGATTCTTTCGCGGGCGGGCCTTCCGCCGCATGAGCACCAGCGGCACCAGCCCCGTGGCCAGCACCGCCACGCCAACGAGCGCCCCGGCCCCGGTGTAGGCGAGGCTCGAATAGAGGAGATATGCGCACGTCGCGCAGAACAGCAGCGGCGTGAGCGGGTAGAGCGGCACGCGGAAGGGGCGCACCACGTCCGGCTCGCGCCGGCGCAGCACCAGCAGCGACACGCCCGTCATCAGGAAGAAGAACCAGAAGACGGGCGCGGTGTACTCCACCATCGTCTCGAAGCCCCGCCGGGTGATGGCGCCCACGCCCACCAGCGCCAGGGAGAGCGTCCCCTGCATCAACAGTGCGTTCACCGGCGAGCCCGCCCGGGCGCTCCACCGCCCCAGGGGGGCGAACATCGGGAAGTCGCGTCCCAGCGCGTAGTTCGTGCGCGAGCCCATGAGGACGGTGGCGTTGGACGAGGTGAGCACCGCCGCGCAGATGAGCAGGCTGATGAGCTGAGCGCCCCCGGGCCCGGCCACGCGCCGCAGGAGCTCCGCCGCCACGGCATCCGATTGCGCCACCCCAGAGAGCCCCAGCGCCTTCAGGTAGGCCAGATTGGCCAGCAGGTAGAGGCAGGTGACGGCCACCAGGCTCCACAGCAGTGCGGAGGCGATGCCGCGACGGCTTCCGCGCACCTCGCTGGAGATGTAGGCCGCCTCGTTCCAGCCGCCGTACGTCAGCAGCACGAACACCATCGCCAGTCCCCAACCGGCATGGCCCGCTCCTCCCGCCATCGCCCCGGTGGCCGGTGGAGGAACGGCCGGCGAGGACAAGAGCCCGGCGACGATGACCATTCCCAACCCCGCCACCACCGCCACCGTGAGCAGGTTCTGTGTCCACTTGCCCAACCGGATGCCGGCCACGTTCAGCCCGGTGAGCACCACCACCGAGAGCGCGGCGTAGATGGCGGACGAGTGCGCACCCAGCGGCAGCAGTTGGGAGGCGTAGTCCCCGAAGATGAACCCCAGCAACGCGATGGAGCCCGTGGGGATGACCGTCAGCCGCGCCCAGGCGAACAGGAAGGCCAGCGACTCCCCAAGCGCCCGGCGGATGTAGTGGTAGTCCCCTCCAGCGTTGGGCCAGGTGCTGGCCAGCTCCGCGTAACACATGGCCCCGATGAGGGAGACCAGCCCGCCGAGGCCCCACAACAGCAGCACGGAGGCCAGGCCCGTCGAGTTCTGCGCCACCAGGGAGGGCGTCCGGAAGATGCCCGCCCCCACCACGATGCCCACGATGAGCGCGATGGCGTCCATGACACGCAGCGTCGGCAAGGGCAGCGCCGAGGATGCCGGGTCACCCTGGCCGTGCGCTTCGCCCGGCTGCCCCTCCCTCTGGTACCGCTCGCGTGTCATCGGCTTCCACCCCCTGGATGTGTGAAGGGATGGACACCTCCCGGAGGCGGAGCAATGAGCCCCGGGGAGGCCTCCGTGAGCGGATGCCTGGTGGGGACTCCGAGGGGCGGGGGAACGGTGTTACCGGCGTTACCGGGGTGACGGGGACGTTACCTTTCGACACGTCTGACGCGATGTGGCAGGCGCCAAGTCCGCGAGACCCTTCAGGCTGAAGCCTGGAATGAGCGTTGCTCATGGGATGCGTGCGTGCCCATCCAAGGAGACCCCCGCACCATGTCCCAGAAGACAAAGGCCGAAGAGCTCGAAACCCTGGCGGCGGCGCGATGGCGCGTGGCCGCCGTCCTCACCGCGGGCACGTTGGTGTCCTACTTCGGCTTCATCCTGCTCGTGGCCTTCGACAAGCCGCTCATGGGCAAGCTGCTCGCCCCGGGGCTCTCACTCGGCATCCTCCTGGGCGCGCTGGTCATCGCCGCCGCCTGGGTGCTGACCGGCATCTACGTCATGTGGGCCAACAACAAGTACGACAAGGCCCTCCACCAGTTCCGTCGCTGACAGGGGAAACACACCATGAATCCACAGCAGGCAGCGACCTCGATTGGCGAGCCCAACATCATCGCCATCGTCTTCTTCCTGGTGTTCGTGGGCTTCACGCTCGCCATCACCTATTGGGCGGCGCGCAAGACGAAGACGACGTCGGAGTTCTTCACGGCGGGTGGCGGGGTGAGCGCCGTGCAGAACGGCTTCGCGCTCGCCGGTGACTTCATGAGCGCCGCGAGCTTCCTGGGCATCGCCGGCCTGGTGGCGCTCTCCGGCTTCGATGGCCTCATCTACTCGGTGGGCTGGCTGGTGGGCTGGCCGGTGGTGACGTTCCTCATCGCCGAGCCCCTGCGCAACCTGGGCAAGTACACCTTCGCGGACGTGGTGGCCTACCGGCTCAAGCAGACGCCGGTGCGCATCTCCGCCGCGGTGGGCACGCTCGCCGTGGTGAGCTTCTACCTCATCGCGCAGATGGTGGGCGCCGGCAACCTCATCCACATGATGTTCGGCCTGTCCTACGAGGCCGCCGTCGTCATCGTGGGCGTGGTGATGATCCTCTACGTGCTCTTCGGCGGGATGATCGCCACCACGTGGGTGCAGATCGTCAAGGCGGTGCTGCTGCTGGCGGGCGCGACGGTGCTGGCGCTGATGGTGCTGGTGAAGTTCAACTTCAACCCGCTGGCGCTCTTCCAGGCGGCGGCGGACCAGTACGGCCCCGAGGTGCTCGCCCCCGGCAAGCTGGTGTCCAGCCCGCTGGAGGCGGTGTCGCTGGGCCTGGCGCTGATGTTCGGCACGGCCGGCCTGCCCCACATCCTCATGCGCTTCTACACGGTGCCCAACGCGAAGGCGGCGCGCGGTTCCGTGTTCTACGCCACCGGCCTCATCGGCTACTTCTACCTGGTGACGTTCATCCTCGGCTTCGGTGCCTCGGTGCTCCTGGGCCGCGATGCCATCAAGCTCGTGGACAAGGGCGGCAACATGGCGGCGCCCATGCTGGCCGAGGCGGTGGGCGGCAAGCCCTTCCTCGGCTTCATCTCCGCGGTGGCCTTCGCCACCATCCTCGCGGTGGTGGCCGGGCTGACGCTGTCGGGTGCGGCGGCGCTCTCGCACGACCTGTGGACGAGCGTGGTGCGCAAGGGCAAGGCGCCGGAGCACGAGCAGCTGCGCGTGGCCCGTCTGGCCAGCCTGGGCCTGGGCGTCCTGGCCATCTTCCTGGGCATCGTCTTCAAGGGGCAGAACGTGGCCTTCATGGTGGGCCTGGCCTTCGCCATCGCCGCGAGCGCCAACTTCCCCGCCCTGCTGCTGTCCATGGCCTGGAAGGGCTTCACCACGCGCGGCGCGGTGGCCAGCATGATCACCGGCTCGGTGAGCGCGGTGCTGTTCATCTTCCTGTCGCCCACGGTGCAGGTGGACCTGCTGGGCCACGAGGACGCGCTCTTCCCGCTGAAGAACCCGGGCCTCGTCACCATGCCGCTGGCCTTCCTGGTGGGCTGGGTGGTGTCACTGCTCGCCCCCGAGCCCGAGGCGGCCGGCCGCTTCGCCGAGGTGCGGCACCGCATGCACGTGGGCGCGGAAGCCGACGCGCCCGCTCCCGCGGCCACGCCGGCGGCCACGCCCGCGCCCGTGCCGGCCCCGAGGCCCCAGACCACCTGAGGCCCCTACCCGGCGGGGGCCGGGACGGCTCGTGCCCCCGCCCGGGTGTCGCGCTTCAGCGGGCGACCACCGCGATGCAGTCGATCTCCACCCGCGCCCCCAGGGGGAGCCCCGCCACCTGCACGGTGGTCCGCGCGGGTGGCTTGCCGGGGAAGTAGCGGCCGTAGACCTCGTTCATCGCCGCGAAATCGGCCATGTCGACGAGGAAGACGCCACACCGGACGACGTGGGAGAAGTCCAGTCCACCGGAAGAGAGCACCGCGCGGAGGTTCTCCAGCACCCGCTCGGTCTGCACCTTCACGTCGCCCTGGACCAGCTCGCCCGTGGCGGGCTCGATGGGCGTCTGGCCCGAGAGGTAGACGGTCCGCGTGGTATCCACCACGACGGCCTGCGAGTAGGGACCAACGGCCTTCGGTGCTTTGTCTGAGTGCAGCGTCGTGCGATCCACGGTGAACCTCCAGCCCACGGGGTTTACTGCGGGCCCGCGCCCAGCGGTAGCTCCACCGTGAAGGTGGAGCCCCGGGCGGGCCAGCTCTCCACGCGGATGCTACCCCCCATGGCCTCGATGATCTGCCTGGAGATGAAGAGCCCCAGCCCCAACCCGCCGTAGTGCCGCTCCGACACCGCACGCCCGAACCGGGAGAACAGGCGGGGCAGATGCTCGGGGGAGATGCCGATACCCTCGTCCTGGATCATCACCGAGGCGAGCGTCCCCTCCACCGCCACGCGCACGCGGATGGGCTTGCCCGCCCCGTACTTGGCCGCGTTGGAGAGCAGGTTGACGAGCACCTGATCCAACCGGAGGGGGTCCCAGTACCCGCGCACCGGCGGCGTGGCGGGGAAGTCCACGGTGCACTCCGCCTGGGCGAACACCTCCGAGAAGCGATCCATCACCTCGCGGATGAGCTGGGTGAGCTCCATGTCGACGGGCTCGAGCGTCAGCCGCCCGGCGCCGATGCGGCTCACGTCCAGCAGACTGCCCACGAGCGAGGAGAGCCGCTCCACCTGCCGGATGGCCGCCGAGAGCCTCGGGCCCACCGCCGCCCGGGTCTCCGGCCCCAGGAACCGGTCGATGAGCGCGTGCTGGAGCTTGAGCGAGGTGAGCGGCGTCTTCAGCTCGTGGCTCGCGATGGAGAGGAACTCGTCGCGCAGCCCCACGGCCTGCTTGGCCTCGCGGAAGAGGCGGATGTTCTCGAGCGCCATGGCCACCCGGTGGGCCAGCTCCTCCGCCAGCGAGAGATCCTGCTCGTCATACCGCCGCTGGGGCGCGGCGGCCGAGAGGATCATCAGGCCGACCACCTGCCCCCGGGCCCGCATCGGCACGCACATCATCGAGCAGGCATCCAGCGCGTTCATCACGTCCAGGTGCTCGGGGCTGACGGCATAGCGCTGCCGGACCTCCGGGGTGAAGTCCCGGACGAGGCTCGACCTGCCGGTGCGCACCACCTCCAACAGGGGACTCGACTCCTGGGCTCCGGGCCCGAACTTCGAGGACCTCCGGATGAAGTCCTCCTTGGCGGGCTCCCTGTGCACAGCGGCCACACGCGACACGCTGCCGTCCTCCTGCACCACGCTCATGATGCAGTAGGTGGAAAAGGTGGAGACGACGAGCCGGGCCACCCGCTGGAGCATCTCCTCGGGCCTGTCCAGGCGCTCCGCGAGGAGCCGGCTGGCGTCCGAGAGGAAGCGCGCGCTGGCCTCGGCCCGCTTGCGCTGGGTGATCTCCAGCACCGTGCCGACGAAGCGGAAGGCCTGGCCCTTGTCATCGAACCAGGCACGCCCCTGGGCCGCGATCCACCGCTCGACACCGTCCTGAAGGCCGACGGTGCGGTACTCGATGTCATAGTGCCCGCCGCTCTCCGGCCGCAGGGCCGACTGGATGGCCTGCTCCGTGCGCTCCCGATCCTCGGGGTGAAGCCCCGAGAGGAACACGCCGTAGTCCACCGGGGCGTCCGGCGGCAGCCCGAAGAGGGCCCGGGTGCGGGAGTCCCACAGCAGCCCGAGGGTGACCGGGTTGAAGTCCCAGGTGCCGATGGCGGCCGAGTCCATCGCCATCCGCAGGCGCTCCTCGCTCACCCGGAGTGCCTCCTCCGTCTCCTTGCGCCCGGTGATGTCGAAGAAGGACGCCACCATCCCCAGGGGCGTCCTTCCATCGGGGCCAGGGAGAGGAAGCGCGTTGATGGACAACCAGACCCGGGTGCCATCCGGGCGGTAGACCCCCATCACCTTGTCGAGCTGGGGAGCCCCCGTGCGCAGGGCGAGCATGGCCGGGTGCTCTTCGCCCGGATAGTGACTGCCATCCTCCTTCACGGCGCGCCAGCGCGGGTCGAAGGAGGTGCGGCCCAGCAGCTGATCCTGCGTGAGGCCGAGCAGCCGGCAGGCGGCCGCGTTGGAGAACCCGATGGCGCCCGCGGTATCGTGGAAGACGATGCCCTCGGACAGGGCGGCCACGACGCCGCGCAGGCGCAGCTCGCTCTCGCGGAGGGCCTCACGCGCGCGATTCTGCTCGGAGATGTCGAGCACGAAGGTGATGCCCTCGGACCTGGAGCCCTCGAAGAAGGCGCCCACCAGGAGCACCAGCACCCGCCGCCCGTCCTTGCACAGGAACACCCGCTCGGAAGGCACCTGGGCGGAGAACACCTCCTCGGGACTCCGCTCGTGGGCGCCCGCGTGCTCGGGGGGAGTGAGCGCGAGCCAGTTGAGACCCCCACCCTTCAGGTCCTCACGGTGGTACCCCAACATCTCGAGGATCCGGCCATTGGCCTCCAGGATGCCCCCCGTCCGCTCCCAGACCAGGATGCCGATGAGGTTCGAGTCGAACAGACGCCTCAGCCCGGCCTCGCTCACCAGGCGAGCTTCTTCCACGAGAATCCGCTCGGTGGTGTCCTCGACGTACACACAGAGGCCCACCACCTCCACACCGTCGTGGACGGGGTGGCAGCTCACTCGGGAGAACCGGTGCTTGCCTGGCGATTCCCGCGCCCCCCACTCCAGCTCGACATTCGCCAGGGGCTGACCCGTCGCGAGGACGCGCCGGGCACGCTCGAGGAGCTCCCTCGAGGCCTCGCCTGGCGGAAGCACGTCGGAGAGGAGCTTGCCCGTGTGCGCTTCAGGGAGCGGAAGGCCCTTCATCTCGGCCAGGGCCCGATTGATGCGCAGGACCCGGAGCTCCCGGTCCACGAAGGCAATGCCCAGGGGCGCGTTCCACAACACCTCCAGTTGGGCCGAGGCCGAGTCCAGCCTCGGGGCCGACTTTCGTGGAGCGCCATCCATTCCCTTGCTCCTCATCTCCATGAGCACCCCCCCGGGTGTTCCAGGCCCAACCATGGCCGGGCATCGCTTGTATTCCGGAGATATCAGAAACAACCTTGAGTCCGGAATACCCGAGTCCTCCATGAGTGGCTCATGGGGGGCCCACGAGGCAGCGCAAGCGCCGCCTCCACGAGGGTGCACGAGCGGTATCCCGGAGGAGTGCCCCCCACACGCGGAGTACCAGGATGAACGGGTTGTACGAGCGGGGAGTTCCCGGCAGTCCGTAGTCAGGGGACGCCTGCTCGGGGATGTAGGTGCCGAAGAGGCGGTCCCAGAGGATGAGAACACCGCCGAAGTTCCTGTCCAGGTACTCCGGATTGCGCGCGTGATGGACGCGGTGGTTCGACGGCGTGCTCAACAGGTGCTCGAGGGGGCCGAGCCGCCCCACGTGCCCGGTATGGGAGAAGAACTGCCAGACCATGCTGAGCCCCTGCTGGGTGACGATCATCAGCGGGGAGAACCCCAGCAGCGCCAGCGGCACCCAGAACACCCAGAGGAAGGCGCCATGCAGCCAGGGCGTGCGCACGCCGATGCTGAGATTGAAGCGCTCCGAGGAGTGGTGCACCTGATGCGAGGCCCACAGGATGCGGAGCCCGTGCTCGGCACGGTGGGAGACGTAGTAGCAGAGGTCCTCGAGGAAGAAGAGCAGCACCCAGGCCCAGACGGCGTCCACGGGCATGCGCAGCGGCGTGTGTGCGTAGACGAGGCCATTCATGGCCAGGGCCAGCGGGCTCCAGACGAGGTTCGCCACGGCGTTGCCCATGCCGATTCCCAGGTTCGCCAGCAGATCCCTCGCGTCGTAATGGCCGTCCCGCGTGAGCGCGCTCACGAGGGCCTCGAGCACCATCATCGCGAGCAGGAGGGGGATGGCCCAGACGAGCGGGCCCTTCATGCCGCTGTCCGACGAGGAGAGCCAATGCCAGAGTCCATGAAGTTGCTCGAGCAACCGGGGCTGCCTCCTGCGACGCGGAGATCCGGCCCGGAGCATACCGGCCGCGTTCATTACATGACGACTCCTCGCACGCTCCTGGGAGCCCGCCCGTGGCCAGGAGCCACTCCCGGGCCCATGTTCGATGCGGTGGGTCTCCGTCCGGAGTACCTGGCGGCGGGCCCCGAAGGGAGCACGAGCGTGGTCCACACCGAGCACGACGCCCTGGAGCTCATCCGGCAACGGCAGGTCGTCACGGAGGTCCCGGCCTTTGGGGTGACCTCACTCGTCGAAGCCGTGGCCGGAGGCCCGGTGCATGGGAGCTGGAGGACACACGCCAAGGGCCGGCTGATGTACCGGCTCGGACGCATGCTGAGGGCCTCGGACGAGGTGCTCGCCGTGCGGCTCGTGGAAGGCAAGGTGGCCTTCGTGGACGCCTCGCTCTGGCCCGTGGTGTACCGGGTGGCCATGGAGCCCTCGCGGCGGCGCCGCTCGCTGGAGGGGCTCGCTCCCCAGGCGCGCGCCCTGCTGTCGGCGGTGGAGCGGGACCGGGTGGTCCGCCTGGACAAGGACAGCGAGTGGACGAAGGCCCGCGAGGCACTGGAGGAGCGGTTGCTCGTGCACCTCTCCGAGACCCAGGCCGAGAGCGGCCGTCACGTCACCGTGCTCCGCTCGTGGCGGGACTGGGTCTCCCCCACCGTGAAGGAAGCCGCGGAGACCCTCACCTATGACGAGGCGCTCGCGCGGCTGCGCGAGGCCTGTGGTGGGGCCCCCGCGGGGCTCGGCCCCTGGGTGCCCTGAAATCCGGTCATCAGCCGGTTGCGCCAGAAATCGAACGATCGTAATAATCCTTTGGCTTCAAGAACGGACGACCGACACCGTGGGCAAGCGAGAACAGACGCACCAGCGCATCCTGGAGGCCGCCGTGCGGGTGGCCAGCCGGGAGGGGTTGGAGGCGCTCACCATTGGCAAGCTGGCCGAGGAGACCCAGATGTCCAAGGGCGGCCTCTTCGCCCACTTCGGGTCCAAGGAGAGCCTGCAGCTCGAGGTCCTGGACTTCACATCGGAGGCCTTCAACGCCCGGGTCGTCCAACCAGCGCTTCAGATGGAACCCGGACTGCCGCGCCTGCGCACGCTGTTCGAGTGCTGGCTGGCGTGGCTGAGCCGCCCCGAGGTTCCCGGCGGATGCATCCTGCTCTCCGCCTCCTCCGAGGTCGATGACTGCCCCGGACCGGTGCGGGACAGCGTGGTGGCGCAGATGCGCAGCCTGCTGCTGATGATCGTCAAGCTCGCGCGCCAGGCCCAGGAGCAGCAGCAGTTGCGCGCCGGGCTGGATGTGCACCGGCTGGCCTTCTCCGTCCAGGGGCTGCTGCTCAGCTACCACCACTCGCACCGGCTGCTTCAGAACCCCAGGGCCCTGGAGCACGCCCGCGCGGCCTTCGACGACCTGTTGGCCCAGGCCATGAACTGACCTCTTCACCCCACGACGAACCCACGAGGACCACGCATGCCCGAAAATCATACGACCGTTCGATTCCAGGAGAGACCCATGAAGCGCAGGCGCGTGGTGGTGACGGGGCTCGGGCTCATCACTCCGTGTGGCACCGGGGTGGAGGCGAGTTGGAGGAATCTCATCGAGGGCCGGAGTGGAATCCGCCCCATCACGCTGTTCGATGCGAGTGCGTTGGAGACGCGCTTCGCGGGCGAGGTGCCTGACTTCAAGCCGGAGGACTTCATCGACCGGCGGGAGCTGCGAAGGATGGACCGCTTCGAGCACCTGGCGGTGGCGGCGTCCGACATGGCCCTGGCCGATTCGGGCTTCCGCGTGACGGCGGACAACGCCGAACGCGTGGCGGCGATCGTCGGGAGCGGAGTCGGCGGAATCTCCTCGCTGGAGGAGACATACCGGAAGGCCCTCGAGAAGGGCCCGGATCGCGTGAGCCCGTTCTTCATCCTCCAGATGATCGTGAATCTCTCGGCCGGCTACATCACGATGCGCCACGGCATCAAGGGCCCCAGCTGGGCCACCAACTCGGCCTGCTCCACCAGTGCCCACGCCATTGGCGAAGCGATGCGGGGCATCGAGCGGGGCGACTTCGATGTGGCGGTGACGGGCGGCTCCGAGGCGCCCATCTGTCTGCTGGCGGTGTCCGGCTTCAACGCGATGAAGGCGCTCTCCACGCGCAACGATGCCCCGGAGAAGGCCAGCCGTCCCTTCGACGTGGACCGGGATGGATTCGTCATCGCGGAAGGAGCGGCGATGCTGGTGCTCGAGGAGCGGGAGCACGCCCTGGCGCGGGGAGCGCGCATCCACGCCGAGCTCGCGGGCTACGGCGCCAGCAGTGACGCCCACCATGTCACCACCCCGGCGCCCGGACACGAGGGCGCGCGGCGCTCCATGCGGCTCGCGCTGAAGGACGCGGCCATGAGCCCCGCGGAGGTGGGGTATCTCAACGCACACGGAACCTCCACGGACATCGGGGATGCCCTGGAGGCGGAAGCCATCGAGGCGGTGTTCGGCGAGCATCTCCCCTCGCTGGCGGTCTCCTCCACCAAGTCGATGACCGGCCACATGAATGGGGCGGCCGGTGCGGCGGAGGCGGCGATCAGCATCCTGGCGCTGACCCGGGGGTTCCTGCCGCCCACCATCAACCTGGAGCGTCAGGACCCGCGCATCCGGCTGGACTGCGTACCCAACAAGGCGCGAGAGCGCCGGGTGGACGCGGTGATGAGCAACTCCTTCGGGTTCGGAGGAACGAACGTGTCGCTCCTGTTCCGCCGGCCCACCTGAGCCAGGAGGCATCACCCCGAGGCTCAGTACATGTCGGGCATGCAGGGCGGCGGTCCGGAGAAGAGCGCCGTGGCGGTGCGCAGGGAGGTCTCGTCCGCCTCGAGCACCCCGGCGAGCTGGAGGGCGGCGGGCGAGAGGAAGCCGCTGTAGAGCGACGCGAGCGTGCGCACGTGCAGCTTCATGTCCCCATCCCCTCCGGGGCGCACCTCGGCCTCGCCGTTCTCCACCTCCAACACGAAACGGCCCCGGTTCTCCGGGAAGAGGTCATCGTCCACCTCCAGGTGCAGTGAGCCCGAGAGCCCCGCCGGATAGCCACGCGCCTGGAGGGCCGCGGGCACGTCCAGCACGCGCAGCATCCAGTAGAAGAGGTGCTTCACCTGGTACGTCTGCTCGCGCAGCAGGAAGAGCATCGGGTCCGCCGGACCGCCGCGCCACACCACCTCCGTGGCCAGCGAGCGGTGGTCGCCGATGAAGCTCAGCAGCCGCCGGCACGCGGCCGGGGTGAGCGCCACCAGGTCCGTGAGGTTGAGCTCCTGCTTGAAGCTCCGCGGATCCGCCCGGCGCGTGAGGAAGAGGTAGCCCTCCACCCCGGAGGAGCCCTCCACGAGGTAGCCATAGGCGGTCTCTCCCTTGGGGTGGGTGACGCGGTTCCAGGTATACGGAGTCCGATCGATCCACCCCTGCTGCCGCTGCGCGTGGCGGCGGTAGACCGCGTGGAGGGCCGGCATGTCGGACGCCTGGACCGGCCGCAGCGAGAGGGACCTCTCCTGGAAGTCGAGCCCTGGGACCTGCACGCGGATCTCGAAGCGCGAGCCGGCCTGCTCGAAGCCCACGCGCCGGTAGAGCGGCTGGGTGGCGGGATAGAGGCTGACGAGGGGTACGCCCTGGCCACGCAATTCCCGGAGGCCCGCCTGCATCAGACGGGTGGCCGTGCCCTGGCCCCGGCTGGCGGGAGCCACGCCCACCCCGCCGACCCCCACCATGGGCACCGAGCGCCCACCGAACCATTGACCCATGGGAATGAAGACGAGCGTGGCGACCACCGAGCCACCCTCGCGCAGGACCCTCTGTTGGCCCTGCCCGTCCTCGACCCGCTTGAGCCAGGGGCGCATCTCGTCCGGGCTCATGCCAAACGCCTGAGCGACGATGTCACACATGGTGGAGATTTCCTGCTCCCCCTGCGGCTGTCCGAAATGCTGTGCGGTCGTATCCACGCTGTCCTCCCAGATGGCGCGCAGCCTAGGCCAGAAGTTCCCTGCCCGCTCCACTGCCGAGCGACCCGGCAGCTGGACAGCGCCTTTTCAATGGTTACAGGGAGGGCGTCCGCGCCCTCCGAGGGCGCCCGGAGGAAAAATGTCCGTCGATACTCAACGGGAGACCCACAAGTTCCAGGCGGAGATCAACCAGCTCCTCAACCTGGTCATCAACTCCCTCTACAGCCACAAGGAGATCTTCCTGCGCGAGCTGGTGTCGAACGCGTCGGACGCGCTCGACAAGCTGCGCTTCCGCTCGGTCACCGAGCCCGAGCTGCTCGAGGGAGCCTCGGCGCTGGAGATCCACCTCCTCCCGGACGTGGAGAAGGGCACGCTGACCATCGAGGACACCGGCATCGGCATGACGCATGACGAGCTGGTGAAGAACCTGGGCACCATCGCCCACTCCGGCTCGCGCGAGTTCCTGGAGATGGTGTCACAGCGGGGCCAGAAGGACGTGAACCTGATCGGCCAGTTCGGCGTGGGCTTCTACAGCTCCTATCTGGTGGCGGACCATGTGGAGGTGGTGAGCCGGGCGGCGGGCAAGGACACCCAGGCGTGGAAGTGGACCTCGGATGCCAAGGGCAGCTTCACCGTGGAGCCCGCCGAGCGCGCCACGCGCGGCACGTCGATCATCCTGCACCTCAAGGAGGACCAGAAGGAGTTCCTCGACGAGTGGCGCCTGCGCTCGTTGGTGACGCAGTACTCGGACTACGTGAACCACCCCATCAAGCTCCAGGTGAAGAAGACCACGGGCGAGGGGGACGCGAAGAAGACCGAGACGCAGCTCGAGGTGGTCAACAAGGCCAGCGCCCTGTGGCAGCGGTCGAAGAGTGAGATCACCGACGAGCAGTACCAGGAGTTCTACAAGCACCTGACGCACGACTGGGAGCCGCCCCTGGCGTGGACGCACTTCCGGACCGAGGGCAACCAGGTCTTCACCGGACTGCTCTTCCTGCCGAAGCAGCCGCCGTTCGACCTGAACAGCCCGCAGCAGCGCGGGGTGCGGCTGTTCGTCAAGCGCGTGCTCATCATGGACCGCTGCGAGGAGATGCTGCCGCAGTGGCTGCGCTTCGTACGGGGCGTGGTGGACTCGGACGACCTGCCGCTGAACGTGTCGCGCGAGCTGCTGCAGGACTCGGCGGTGGTGCAGGCCATCCGCAAGCACGTGACGAAGAAGACGTTGGACATGCTGGAGAAGCTGGCCAAGGACAAGCCGGAGGACTACCGCACGTTCTGGCAGGGCTTCGGCCCGGTGCTCAAGGAGGGCCTGGCGGTCGACACCGAGCACCGCGAGAAGCTGGGCGCGCTGCTGCGCTACGAGAGCTCGCGTGAGGAGGGCCTCACCTCCCTGGCGGACTACGTGTCGCGGATGAAGGAGGGCCAGAAGGCCATCTATTACGTCTTCGGCGAGTCGCGGAAGGCGGTGGTGGACTCGCCGCACCTCGAGGCGCTGAAGAAGCGCGGGTACGAGGTGCTGTACATGACGGACCCGGTGGACGAGTGGGCGTCGCAGGGGCTGCGCGAGTTCCAGGGCAAGCCGCTGGTGTCGGCGATGCACGCGGACCTGAAGCTCGAGGAGACGGAGGAGGAGAAGCGCGAGAAGGAGGAGCGCGCCAAGGGGCTGGGGCCGCTGGCGGACCGGATGAAGGAGGTGTTGAAGGAGCACGTGCGCGAGGTGCGCGTGTCGGATCGCCTCACGGATTCGCCGTGCTGCCTGGTGGTGCCGGAGGGCGGCTCGCACGCGTTCGTGGAGCGGCTGCTGCGCGAGCGGGGCCGGAGCGTGCCTCGGGTGAAGCGCATCCTGGAGGTGAACCCGGCGCACCCCATCATCGAGCACCTGCGCGCGCTCAACGAGAAGGAGGCGGGCTCGCCCCAGGTGACGGAGTGGGTGGAGATGCTCTACGACCAGGCGCTGCTCACCGAGGGCAGCAGCGTGGAAGACCCCAACCGCTTCGCGCGGCGGATGACGGCGCTGATGACGCAAGTGGCCCAGACGCCGGGCAGGACCACGCCCGCGGGCGCGGTGGCCTCGGGGCCCGAGACGCCCGCCTCGGACGCGGTGGCCTCCGGTCCCGAGACGCAGGTGACGCGCAACTGAGGGGACTCAACGGACGCCGCGGCGGCGGACCTCGGCGTCCATCACCCGCTTCTCCACCTTCACCCGGGCGAAGTTGGAGAAGATGCCTCCCGGTGGCTTCCCCGTCAGCACCTGCATCTGCTTGCGGAGCTCCTCCAGCGTCTTCTCCGCCTCGGCCCGCCGCGTCTCCAGCTCGGCGTTCGAGGCGAAGCGGATGGAGAGCATCGCGTCCACCTCGACCCGGCCGTCCAGCTCGCTCTCCAACAGCTTGAGCGAGATGGCGCGCGGCGACGGGTCTCCCAACGCCCGGGCCACCATGGCGCGGATCTCCTGCGCCACCGTGCTCAAGGCGCTGACGTCCGCGGCGGCCTCCAACCGCTCCATGCCCGAGGCCAGCTCTCCCAGCAGGGGCGACGTCGCCTTGCGCCCCGGCGGTGCCAGCAGCTGCGTGACGTAGGCATCCATCCCGTCCCCACCGGCCTGCTCCACCGCCAGGCGCAGCAGGGGGAGCCAGTCCTTCTTGAGCTGCCCTCGCACCGCCGCCACGGGGGCCTTGAGCTGCGCGGCCTTCTGGAGCGCCTCGTCCAGGCCCGCCAGGAGCGCCTCGGACGGCAGCAGCCCTCGCGGTGGGGCGGAGCGGTCATGAAAGAGGCTCTTCCGGACCTCGGGAGCCACGCCGGTGAAGGCCGGCCGTCCCGGAAGGGTGGCATCCCCGGTGAAGGCCGGCCGCCCCGGGCTCGTCTTCACCTCGGACGTCTCGAACCCGTCCCCTCCCGACCAGGCGGGCCGCCCGACGACGGTCCTCTCGCTCTCGCGCGACTGGGTGCGCGGAAGGGCGATCTTCCGCGGCTGCATCTGCGTGGGGGCCTCGTCATCCTCCCCCAGCGGCACACCCTTCGTTGGAACCTTCGGCTTGGACGGCGGAGGCGGCATGGGGCACCCTGGAGGCCATGTTGCTACGGTCCGGCCCGGCAAGGAAAGCGCGCCGGAGGAGGATGGACAACGGATGCCTCAACTCGACGAGGAGGCGCTCGTCCATCAGTTCTCCGGACTCGACCGGCGCGCGCTCGGAGCCTTCTACACACCCGCCCCCCTGGTGGAGCGCACGCTGGCGCTCGCCCTCGCGCATGCCGGCGACGGGCCGCTCGCCGTGGTGGACCCCGCCTGTGGCGCCGGAGCCTTCCTCGCCGCCGCGGCACTCGCCCGCCCCGAGGCCCACCTCGCCGGGCTGGAGCTCTCCCCCGAGGTGGCCCGCGCCTGTCAGGCCCGAGTGCCCGGCGCGGACGTCCGCGTGGGAGATGCGTTGCGCGGCGGGCTCGAGCCCCTGCTCGCCAATCTTCCCCCCTCGCACCGGGAGGTGTGGGTCGGCAACCCGCCCTACAACGGCACCTCCTCGCTCCTGAAGGACCGCGACGCCTACGCCCGCCTCCGCGCCCTGCTGCCCCTCGCGCTCCCTCCGGGCACCAGCCTGCGCGATGACTTCGCCTTCTTCCTCCTGCTCGCCGCGCACCGGCTCTCCTCGCGCCCCGGCGTCCTCGCCTTCATCACCCCCACCAGCCTCCTCGACGCCTTCCTCTACGCCCCCCTTCGCGCCACGCTGCTGCGCACGTTGACCCTGCGCCAGGTGGTGGACCTCGGTCCGGGCGCCTTCGCCGGCACCCAGGTGCGCACCTGCATCACCGTGTGGACGTCACCGCTGGATGCACGGGCTCGGGCCGTGTACTCCAGATACCCTCACCCCGACCCTCTCCCGGAGGGAGAGGGGATGGTGGGGGTTCCCTTCACTCCCGAGGCCCCCGAGTGGCGTCTGGCTCCGACTCCCCCGGAGGCCGCCGAGCTCGATGCCCGCTGGCGCTCCGAGGGAGAACCGCTCACCTCGCTCGTCCCCGTGAGTCTCACCGGCGTGAAGACGCGCTTCGATGAGCTGCTGGTGGATGGGGACCCCCGGCGGCTGCTCTCCCGCCTCGAGGACTTCGCGCGCACACCGCTGGAGGCGCTCGGGGAGTTCGCTCGCGCGCATGGGATTCCCGAGCCCCTGCTGCCCAAGCTGCGCGCCTTGAAGGAGGGACCGCCCTTCGCGGTGGACTCCTCCTGCGTGCGTCCCTTCTTCCGCTACGCCGGCGCGCGCCACCGCGGCACCCTCCCCCCCGAGGCTCGCGCCTTCTGCTACCTGGACCGGCGCCTCATTCCCCGCGGCGACCACCGGCTGCGCGGCCCGTGGGATCCGCATCGCGGCGCGGTGAAGCTCCTCTTCAACGTGCGCGAGCTGCCCCTGTCCGCCGCGCTCCTGGAGGAGGAAGGTTGTGTGCACGACCACCGGCACGCCCGCTTCGCTCCCCTGCTCGTGCCCCAGCGTGTACGTGACGAGGGCCTCGACATCACCCGGGTCACCCCCTCCGGGGAATCCCTGGGCCCGCTCGTGCCCAATCTGTCTCCCCGTGGACTGGCCTGGGCCGAGGGGCTCGGTGGCCCGCTCGCCGCCTTCCGGGCAATCGTGCGCTTCCTCAATGGCCCCGAGGTGCAGCGACGGTGGGCCCCCGTGTACGGCGCCTCGCGCGTGGTGCCTGTTCCCCTGACTGCTCTCCAGCCTTGAGGAACGCGCACGGCGCATTAGTGTCCACCTTCACTCTCGGCCCGGAAGTCCGGAACCGGGAATTCCCGTGGAGAAGGAGATACCCCGAATGAAGACTCGCGCGCTGCTGACCGCTGCCGTCCTCTGCCTCGCAGGCCCGGCGTTCGCCCAGGGCAAGGCGCCCACCGCCAAGGAGAAGGCCGCCACCAAGAAGGAGGAGAAGGCCGCCGAGAAGACCGAGAACAAGCAGGCCGCCGCCGGTGGCACCACCGCTCGCGCCGAGATGAAGGACCAGAAGGGCCAGTCCATGGGCGAGGTGACGCTCACCGAGACGCCCCATGGCGTGCTGGTGAAGGGCTCGCTCTCCAACATCCCGGCGGGTGAGCACGCCATCCACATCCACGAGACGGGCAAGTGCGAGGCCCCCTTCAAGACCGCGGGCGGCCACCTCAACCCGGCCAAGAAGAAGCACGGCATCCTCGCCGCCGAGGGCAAGCACGAGGGCGATCTGCCCAACCTGCACGTGCCCGCCGATGGCAAGGTGCAGTTCGACTTCTTCGCCCATGGCCTGAAGCTGAAGGACGTGGAGGACCAGGACGGCGCGGCCATCGTCGTCCACGCGGGTGTGGACGACTACCAGAGCGATCCCGCCGGCAACGCCGGTGACCGCATCGGCTGCGGCGTCGTGACGAAGTAGCCCTGGCCCTCCCGGCGTTCACCGCCGTGGAGCGGGTGGGCGCACCTCGAAGACGTAGGCCAACGGGACGCCCTGGCGGCTCACCACGTGGAGGAGCCGCCCCGGCGTCCGCTTGTGCCAGTCCCAGCGCTCGGTGGTGAGGATGATGTGGGGGTCGCGTCCATCGGACGCCCCCATGAAACGCCCCCCGGAGGCGCGCTCGAGGAAATAGGAAGAGAGGAAGTCGACGGAGCGGTTGGCCACGACGATGGGCTCGTTCGTGTCCGGGTGGTACTCGCGCAGGAGCCACTCGGCGGCCTCGCGGTAGCTGGCGCCCCAGTAATCGGTCTCGAAACGTCCGGCCGCGCCCCGCAGACCCCCCGCCAGCAGCCGGTTGAAGTACACCGACTGGTAGGGGTGCAGGCTCACCATCTCCCCCACCACCCAGGCCATTCCGGCGGCGCACGCCACCGCGACCCCCACCCGCACCGCGCGAGGCCCCACCACGTCCCACAGCGAGGACACGCCCCACGCCGCCAGCACCGCCAGCGGCGGCAGGACGAAGAGGAAATGGCGCATGCCGTCATAGACGGTGGAGCGCGCCACGATGGCGGCTGCGATGGGGAAGAGGACGGCGAAGAGCAGCAGTCCCGCCTTCATCCATCCTTCCCCGGCCCACCGCCCCCCCGCGCGCCAGCGGGCAACACAGGCGCCCACGCCCGCGAGCAGTCCCAGGTAGAAGAACTCGGGAAGGCTGATGCCGATGGACACCGGCAGGTACGTCCAGGGCAGTTGCCGCCCACGCACATCCCGGCCGAGGAAGCGCAGAGGCTGGTCCCATCCGAACGCCGCTGCCTGGCTGATGGCATGGATCGGGTTCTTGAACGGGCGCACCAGACCGTAGGGCCAGAAGAGCACCATCACCACCCAGGCCACGGCCAGCACCAGCAGCAACCCCAGGAGAAGCCGGCCCACGTCCCGGAGAAGCTCCCGGCTGCGCGAGTCGGTGCGCCAGTGGTGGACGAGCAGCCCTCCACCCCAGGCGAGCCCCACGTAACCAAAGTGGAAGATGGCGCCCGAGCGCACCCCGAGCACCAGACCCAGGATTCCGCCCGTGAGCAGCGCATGGCGCCAGGGCACGCGCGGCAGGAGCTCCATTCCGCGCACCACGGCCGCGAGCGCCCACACGGACAGTGCGGCCAGGGGCAGATCCTTGGGGTTGTTGAAGGCGTGTCCCCAGTAAAGGGGGTGCAGCAACAGGAAGAGCGCGGAGAGGAAGCCGACGCGAGGGCCACCGCACACGCTCCCCAACCGCCACGCGCCACCGAGCCCCACGAGCGCGAACAGCCCGTTGACCAGGTGGCGGCCCTCGTAGACACCAGCGGGGAAGCGTTCCCCCACCCACTGGGCGAGCGCCTCGAAGAAGCCCCCGTAGAGGAAGAGGTCGGCGAAATCGACCGCGGAACGGTCTCGCCCCAGCGTGCGGAACCAGGCGAGCACCCGCTCCGCGTACTGCCGCTGCATGTTCTCGTCCCAGGTGAGCCCGTAGTCGAGGAAGGTGGCCAGCGCCAGCGCCGTGGCCACCCCCATCAGCACACCGGAGGCGAGGTTCCACGGACAGGTACGCACCGCCTCGCGAAGCGCGGCCAGCGGGCGTGCCCGGGGCCGCGGCGAGGCGGCATCCAAGACGTCTGGGGGTGGGGCATCCATGGTCGCGGCGTCATACCACGCCCCTGGCTGCCCCTGACCCGCCGCCATGCCCACCAGGCAAGCACGCGCTCCCGGCGATCAGCCCGGCATCGGCCCCACATAGCGCGACGCGGGGCGGATGAGCCGCCCGGTCGCCCGCTGCTCGGAGACGTGCCCGAGCCACCCGGCGACGCGGCCGCAGGCGAAGGCGGGCGAGAACATCGTCCGATCGAGCCCCACCGCGTCGAGCAGCACGGCCGTGTAGAACTCCACGTTGGCGCGCAACGGGCGGTCCGGGTAGCGCTGGCGGAGAAGCTCCTCGGCCGCGCGCTCCACCGCCCGAGCCAGGGCGAGCCGTTCGGTGCGCAGACCGCCGCGCTCGAGCCGCTCGATGGCACGCTCCAGCACCGCCGCGCGTGGGTCGCGCACGCGGTAGATGCGGTGGCCCATGCCCATGATGCGGCGCCCGGTCCGTAGCTCCTCCTCGAGCCACGACGTGGCCCGCTCCGGCCGGGCGATGGCATCGAGCATGTCCAGCACCGGCCCGGGCGCTCCCCCATGCAGCGGCCCCTTCAAGGCACCGATGGCCCCCACCACCGCCGACACCGCGTCGGAGCCGGTCGAGGCAATCACCCGCGCGGTGAACGTGGAGGCGTTCAGCCCATGGTCGGAGACGGTAACCAGATAGGCATCGAGCCCGGCGGCCCTGTCGGGCTGGGACTCCCCCGTCACCATGCGCAGCAGATCGGCCGCGTGGGACAGCGCCGGGTCCGGCCGCACCGGGGCCAGCCCGCGCCCGCGCCTCGCCCATGCACCCGCGAACACCGCGAGGGCTCCCGTCAGCAGGAGGTGTGTCGCCAGCTCGCCACCGGGGTGCGCTGGCACGTGGGCCGCCGCGGCCCGCAGTGCATCCATGCCATCCTCCGCCGAGAGCGCGTCACCCAGCCCCTCGAGCAGCCCGAAGGCACGCACCCGCGCCTCGCCCAGTGCGGCCTGGAGTGAGCCCGGGAGCGGCTCCTTCGCATGAGGCGCCCAGAGCCTCGCGCATACCTCCTCGAAAGAGACGGAACCGGCGAGCGACTCCACGTCGCCACCGGCGATCACCAACCGTCCCCGCTCTCCATCCACTTCACTCAACCGGGTCTCGGCCACCACCACACCTTCGAGACCCGCCTGCACTGGTGCCTGCATCGTATCCATGCTCGTGTCCCTCCGATGCAGGCTGTAATGACCCGTCCAAGGGCTCGAAACTCGATTCGACATTCGACATGTCGTGAGGGAATTCCGGCCGGGCTGGCGGCGAAAATAAAGATTGCCCCGGGAACCCGGGTCCGCCGATCCTCGACCCCCCCGCGGACGAGGGAGGGCAAGACCGCATGCGAGGGATGGCTGGACTCCTCATTCTGATGGCGCTGGCCGGCTGCACCTCGGTGAACGTGGTCCGGGTGCCGTCGATGGGTGATACGCGTGAGGTCTTCGTCACCACGTCGGACGTGAAGGGTCCCTACCAGAGTCTCGGCCTGGTGCAGACCACGCGGCGGGGAGTGCTGCTCTTCGGCTTCGCGGACCTGGCGTCGACGGACCTGGAGGGCGGACTGCATGAGTCGCTCCTCCCCGAGGTGCGGCGCATGGGAGGCGACGGCATCATGAACGTGCGCTTCCAGCAGACGCAGTACCCGCTGCCCACCCGCATCCTCTTCGCCCTGCTCTTCTTCATCCCCCTGCCGAGCGAGGTCACCTTCAGTGGCGAGGTGGTGAGGCTCGCCCCGGGTGCCGTGCCGGCCTCGGCCGATACGGCGTCACGTTGAACCCGCCCCGCTCCTGGAGAATCCGGTGAGACTCCCGCTCCTCCTTTCCCTCCTGCTGTGCGTCGGATGCAGTGCCGTGTCACGCGGCTCGAAGCTCTCGGACCACCCACCCGATGGCGGACGCGGCCTGTACCTCAGCACCGGCGGCTCGCCCCGGCCCTACCGCACCATCGGGTTCGCCCAGGTGATGGGCTACGGCGTCACCGTGGCGGGCATCTCGGACGTGGGAGATGCCGCCCTCGACAGCACCATCAAGAAGGCGCTGGTGGACGCGGCCCTGAGGATGGGTGGCGACGGCGTCATCCACATCGAGTTCGAGGACGAGAACCCGCCCACCGACGTGGATCGCGCGTCCGACCTGTCCGAGTCCATCCACAACGTGGCGCGTGGCCAGGGTGGAGTGAAGACGCGCGACCGCAACATCACCGTCACCGGTGAAATCATCCACTTCCTCCCCACCCAACCGTGAGGCCTCCTTCGATGCGTTCCCTCCTCGCGCTCGTGCTCGTGGCGCTCACCGGCTGCACCGTCGTCAACACCACCACCGTCCCGTCCGACCGCAGCGGCAGGGAGGTCTTCGTGACGGCGGGCGACATCCCCGAGCCCCATGAGTCGCTCGGCATGGTCCAGGCCACGCGCTCGGGCGTGCTGCTCTTCGGCTTCGTGGACGTGGTGGGCACGGACCTCGACGCCGGCTTCAAGGATGTGCTCATCCCCCAGGTGCGGGAGATGGGCGGCGATGGCGCCATCAACGTCCGCTTCCGCCAGACGCAGTACCTGCCGGTGACGAAGGTGCTCGGCGCCATCTTCTTCTTCATCCCGCTGCCCAGCAGTGTGACGGTGACGGCCGAGGTAGTGAAGCTTCAGCGCCGCGCCGAGCTCCCCGCCGCGAGCCCGGCGCCCGTCGTCTCCCGCTGAAGGGGGGTGTTCTCCACCTCACCCTTTCGCTCGATCAGTCCTCTTTGCTATTGCACGCCCACCGCGGGCAATGCCGCCCGCCGTGTCGAAGGACTGTTCATGTTCGCAAGGCATCTGCTCGCAGGTCTGATGGTGTTGGTGGTGTCCGGGCTCGTCGGCTGCCAGCCCGATACGCAGGAGGGCACGGAGACCGCTCAGACCACCTCCGGACTGACCCTCTCCTGCGGTGAGCTGCCGGCGAGCACCTGCGGCAAGACCGCGGGCTGTGAGTACCTGACGGGCTGCTGCGGCGGCATGTGCGTGGACCAGTACCAGACCTGTCCCATCGTCTGTCCGCCTCCGCCGGGCGAGCAGAGCGCCCTGCCCGAGGCCACCTGTGACGGGCTGGCGTCCAGCATCTGCGGCAAGACCGCGGGCTGCGAGTACCTGACGGGCTGCTGTGGCGGCATGTGCGTGGAGAAGAACCAGACCTGCCCCATCGTGTGCCCGCCTCCGGAGAGCTAGGCACGAGCCCGGGCGTTCCGGCGTGACGGCTCGTCACGCCGTTTTCTCACCCGCGCGGAACCTGGGAAGGAGACATGCGCCCGGCGTCTCTGGAACAGGGTCAGATGGATGTGGGAGAAGAAGCAGCATAAGGAAGTCAGTGTCGTATCCGCCCCGCTACGTCTCATGACCCAACCAGTCACAAGCCCCATCCGCATCGGAACCGTCCTTCGAGACACCTATGAGCTCGTCTCGGAGCTGGGCCGAGGAGGGATGGGCACGGTCTTCCTGGCACAACATCTCCGGCTTCCCGGCAAGCAGGTGGCGGTGAAGGTCCTCCACGCCCAGGAGGAGACGAGCCCGGAGGTGTTCGCGCGCTTCCGCCGTGAGGCGGAGATCACCTCGCGGCTCGGCCACCCGAACATCGTCGCGGTGCTCGACTTCCACAGCCTGGAGGACGGCACGCCGTACCTGGTGATGGAGCACCTGCGCGGAGAGAGCCTCTCGAAGCGGCTCCGCCAGGGCGCCATCCCCCTCCAGGAGACGCTCCTCATCGCGCGGCAGATCGGCTCGGCCCTCCACACCGCCCATCAAGCGGGCGTGGTGCACCGGGACCTGAAGCCGGGCAACGTGTACCTCGTCCCCACCGAGTCCGGGGGCGTGGTGGGCCAGCAGGTGAAGCTGCTCGACTTCGGCATCTCGAAGCTCGTCTCCGCCCAGACGGTCCACACCCAGGAGGACGTGCTGCTCGGCACGCCGCGGTACATGTCGCCCGAGCAGGCGATGGGCAAGAACCGCGAGGTGGATGCCCGCTCGGACCTGTTCGCCCTCGGGTGCATCGTCTACGAGATGCTGGCTGGCCGGCCTCCGTTCAACGGGGACTCCGTGGCGGGCCTCATCTACAACATCGTGTATGAGCCCCCGGACGCCCTGGGACACCTTTGTCCGGACGCCCCCCCGTCGGTGCTCGCGGCGGTGGAGCGGGCGCTCGCGAAGGACCCGAAGGACCGCTTCCCGGATGTGGCGTCGTTCATCGCCGAGCTGACGGGAGCCCCGCTCCAGAGCCTTCCTCCGTCACAGCCCCAGCCCCAGCCGGTGGCCCGTCCCGAGACGGCCCCCAGGACACCGGGTTCCCCGTCCCCGTCCTCGTTCCCGACGCGCCGGGGGGACGAACCCGCGCGGACGGTGCCAGGGCGGCCCATGGCCCAGGCCCAACCCCTGGCGGAGGTTCCAGGTAACACGGTGCCGTTGGGTCCCACGGCCCAGCCAAAGTCGAAGACCCCGCTGATCGCGGGTGCGGCGGTGTTGCTCCTGGGTGCCGTGGCGGCCGGATTGTGGCTGCGGCCCCAACCTCCACCCCCCCCGGCCGTCAGCGCACCGGAGAGCACGGCGAAGGTGGAGCCATCCCCGAAACCATCCACACCGCCCCCCGCCGTCGTCGCGACTCCGGCCGAAACGCCTCCCGCGGAATCCGAGCCGAACGAGCCCGCGCCGTCCGAGCAGGTCGCCGCCACCAGCGCCGCCGAAACCCGGCCCACCCCGCGCGCCCCCGCGCGTCAGAGCCCTCCCGAGGTCATACCCGAGGAGGTGCGGAAGGATCTGGCGGATGCGGAGGAGGCTCTGGGCAAGAACAACGCCGAGGAGGCCCTCCGGCTCGCTCGCCTCAGCCAGCGGAAGAAGATCACCGGAGCGTCCTACTCGGTCATCACCCGGGCGCACTGCCGCCAGAGCGATCTCGCCAATGCCCGGGCGCAGTGGGCGAAGGTCCCCGCGGCCGAACGCACCCGGGTACGTCAGTACTGCAAGCAGTATGAGATCAACCTTTGAACCCACGTCCTTCACGGGGGGAGATGTGAACGTGCGAATCATCCTGACAGCAATCATCGCGATGGGACTGGTCGGTTGCGCCACGACCCGTGCACCCATCGGAGCGGGCAAGGTCTTCTCGGGCCCGCAGGGCGAGGAGGTCGCGGTCATCCCGCTCCTGCCCGAGCAGGAGAACAAGGCGCTCGTCTACGTCCAGGGCACGGGCAGCGAGTTCGACGGGAAGGCGCTCCTGCACGAGCACAGCGCATCCGATGGCAAGGAGGACTACACCACGACGCTTCGGGGCAGCGACTACAGGACCCTGATCGTGCGCTCCCGGAACGGAACCCGAAACCACCTGCTCTCCGTGCCCGGGCGCAACGACAGCATCACCGTCTCCTACGACGAGCCGCGCACCCAGGCACTGATGGCCGCGGACATCTATTTCATCTATTCGATGTACGAGAAGCAGAAGGCGGATGGCACGCTCGCCAGGCTCGCGGCGTTCGACCGCCCGGGTACGATGGCCGGGCACGACCAGTCGCTGGCCGAGACGTTGAAGTCGATGAACAAGACCTGCGGCACCTCGGTGACCGCGTCAATCGTCTGGGACTCCATCTCGGATGACCTGCTGAAGACGTACAGCATCGCATCCTTCTGCGAGAACCCGCTCACCGCGCTGGAGAAGCTGTGCGACACGAACGTGGGCAAGCGGATCATCCGCGAGAAGGTGCGGCAGGTGCGCTGCCAGTTCGGCGACGCCATGAAGCTGTCCATCGACGCGGGGCAGGTGACCTGGACGACACAGCAGGACGCCTCGAACCAGGAAGACTTCGCCATCCAGTACTTCGAGAAAAACCTCTAGGACGGAGCACGTCATGTCTGCTCGTCACATCTTCGCCGCCGCCGTGGTCGTCCTCTTGTCGAACGCCTCATGGGCCATCGAGCCGCCGTGGGGCAAGGCCCAGAACCTGGGAGAGAAGCGGCTCCTGGAAAAGACCACGGTCTGCACCGATGGGAAGGGCCACTACTTCGCCCTTTCACCCAACAAGGACGGCCCGGACCATCTCTTCTACGGGGATGGCCGCACGTTCGTGCAGGTTCCCCTCGCCCGGTACATGAGCAACACCTTCCTCGAGCCGCGCTTCGTCGACAAGGGCCGCAACCCGAGCTTCCGCGGCATGGACATGCGCGTGTACTCGGAGGTCATCATCGACAGGGAGAAGGGCAACTGCGCGGTCCGCTGCGGCGAGCGGACCATCCCCTACACCTTCGTCGAGTCCGAGAAGGCCGGGGAGCTGCTCCAGGCCGCCTCGTTCGAGGTGAATCCGCAGAAGTTCGTGCCCTATGCCCTGCTGCGCGACAGCAAGGGCATCTACTACCTGGTCGAGCGGGGCTTCCATCCGGAGGACGAGAAGCGCTTCCGGGTGTCCATCGGGCCCAAGGGCAATCTCAAGCTCCAGGAGATGGTCAACCTCGTCTCCGACTCGGAGGGGCAGATCTTCTCCACGAAGAAGGGAGACCTCCGGCTCGTGGTGGACCAGCAGAAGCCCTCGATGTGGATCCAGAACAAGAAGCGGCTCGAGCTGCGCGCGGTTCCCGTCTCCGAGAACCTGCCGCTCATCTACAACGAGCTGGGGCCCTACACCGGCGCCCGGCTGGGCACGCCCTGCGACGATCAGTGAGCCGGAGTGTGCCAGGGATGGTCCGGGTAGAACCGGGCCATCATCCGGGCCGTATAGGCTGTCAGGTTGGCGTAGCCCTCGGCCTTGCGGCGCAGGGGGCTGTCGAAGAACGGTGTCAGCATTCCCGCCAGGATGCTGAAGGCGACGGCGTCCGTTCCCGTCGGCCGCTCGCCGAACAGGAACGGCTTGTCGCCCAGCAGGCTCGATAGGGCCGACAGCGAGCGCTCTCCCAGGCCGGCGATCTCCTCCGGAGCGTGACGCGACACCCCGACCGCGCGGAGATTGGTCCCGACGCTCTCCAACAGGCCCTTGCGCAGTTGCCCGCGCATCGCTTCTGGCGCGCCGTCGAACCAGTGCGACGGCCCCTTCTCGAAGTTCTCCGGGACCATGAACCGGAACCATGTCGAGACCCAACCGAGCTGGTTCTCGAGCATCCGCTCGATGGCCCAGGCCTGGGCGCGCTGGACCGGATCCAACCCCGCGTCGAGATCCACGCCGTACTTCCGTTCGATGTGGGCGCGGATGAAGGTCGAGTCAGCCACCAACTCCCCGGCGTCCTCGATGAAGGGGAGCTGGCCCTTGGGCGAGGCGTTCGGCATGGCAGGGACCTTCTTGTAGGCCAGGCCCGCCATTCGCAGGTGGATCTCGGTCTTGGTGACGTAGGGGCTGGCTTCGGGCAGGCCAAATTGGGAACCAGTGCAGGCCAGGGTGATCATCGTGTCGTCTCCTTCGCGGCCTTGGTGGCCGACCCCCTCTTGATACTGCCACCCTGCTGCCAGCATGCTGTCAGCATCCTTTCGGGATGATGGCTTCATGAGACGCGCCGAACGCCTTTTCCAGATCATCCAGATCCTCCGGCGGGCGCGAGGGCCAGTCACCGCTGACGCCATCGCCGCCGAGCTGGAGACCTCCAAGCGCAGTGTCTATCGCGACATCGCGGCCCTGATGGACCAGCGGACGCCCATCCGGGGAGAGGCGGGTGTCGGTTACGTGTTGGATGCCGGCTTCGACATGCCGCCACTGATGCTGACGACCGACGAGATCGAAGCGGCGGTGCTGGGAGCCCAATGGGTGGCGAGGCGCGCCGATCCGGCCCTGGCCCGGGCCGCGAGGGATCTGATCGCGAAGATCCAGGCCGCCGTGCCCGAGCGCCTGCGGCCCTTCGTGCTCGAGCCGGCCTCCGGCACGCCCCCCGTCTGGAACGCGGCGCCTGACGGGCTGGACCTCGCCCAGACCCGCGCCGCGATCCACGGTGGCCGGAAGATCGTCCTCGACTACAGCGACGAGCAGGGACGGACGAGCCGCCGCACCGTCTGGCCCGTCATCGTCGGCTACATGGACACCGTGCGCATCCTGATCGCCTGGTGCGAGCTGCGAGGGGACTTCCGCAGCTTCCGCACGGACCGTGTGGTGGGCGCGGAGTTCCTGGACGATCGCTACCCGGAACGTCCCGCAACCCTCCGCTCCAGGTGGCACCACTCGATGGAGGCCCGTTCTGCTTCCAGGAGCACCACCGGCGGCTCGCGTCGCACCGGAACCGCGCCATGAGAGGATGGTGGACATGAACCACCACCTCCTGTTCCTGCCCGGTGCCGGTGGCGCCGCGTCCTTCTGGCATCCGCTCGGCGCGTTGCTGCCGGCGAGCTGGCGCAAGACCTATCTGAGCTGGCCGGGTCTGGGCCACGAGCCGCATGAGCCAGCGATCCAGAGCCTGGACGACGCGGTGGCACATGCCGCCAGCAGACTGGAGCGCCCGAGTGTGGTCGTGGCGCAATCGATGGGCGGCGTCGTCGCCGTGAGGCTGGCACTCACCCATCCGGAGCGCATCAGCCATCTGGTCCTGACGGCGACCTCCGGCGGCATCGACGTGGCGAGCCTCGGCGCCAGCGATTGGCGCGCGGCCTATCGCGCGGAATACCCGAAGGCCGCGGAGTGGATCCTCTCCGAGCGGACGGATCACTCGGCGCAGCTCCACCGTATCTCCATCCCGACGCTGCTCCTCTGGGGCGATGCCGATCCCATCAGCCCCGTGGCGGCCGGCCGTCATCTCGAACGACTGCTGCCCAGGGCCCGGCTGCGGGTGCTCGCGGGAGGCGACCACATGTTCGCCCGCGACCGCGCGGCGGAGATCTCACCGTGGGTCGCGGCGCATCTCGATGCTCCTGTGTGAGCACCTCGCGATGGCGCAATGATCATGGATGAGTTCAAAACTGTTGAACTTGTATTCCAGTTATTGCAGGATTCTCCCAGCTGTCCTTCTGGGGGATCCATCGCGTGCGTAAATCCGGCACCCGTCACCTCGCAGTCGCCCTGCTCCTCGGAGCCCTGGCCGCAGGCTGCACGAAACCGCCTCCCACGATCGAAGAGAAGCCCGATGCGGGGACACCCACCGGGGCGAGCGAGGAACCCGCCCCGACACGCGTCCGCCGGCTGACGCGCGCGGAGTACGACAACACCGCCTCGGCGGTGCTGGGCAGGCCCGTCACCGTGGGGCAGAGCTTCGCCGCCGAGGACACCGTGCTCGGCTATTCCACGCACGACAAGCTGCAGGTCTCCGCGCTGCTCCTGGATCAGGTGGACACGGCGGCCGCCGCGCTCGCCACGGAGGCCGTGGAGGACCTGTCCGCGCTCCACACCTGCAAGACCGGGCAGGCGGAGCAGGACTGTGCGCGAGACCTCATCGCCACCGTGGGCGCGCGCGCCTTCCGGAGGCCCCTCACCGACGAGGAGCGGAGCGACCTGCTCGCGCTCTACACGGCGGGCCGCGAGAACGGCGCGTTCCGTGACGGCGTGGAGCTGGCGCTGCAGGGAATGTTCTCCTCCGCCTCGTTCCTGTACCGCGGCGAGCTCGGCCCCACGGGCGCCAGCCCCGGCGCGGTGGTGGAGCTGACCCCCCACGAGGTGGCCTCCGCCCTCTCCTACCTTGTGACGGCCGGCCCGCCGGACGCCACGCTGCTCGCGGCGGCCGAATCGGGCGCGCTCGCGGACGGCGAGGAGCGGGTGCGCCAGGTGCGCCGGCTGCTCGCCACGCCCACCGCGCGCAAGCACCTCCACCGCTTCGTGGTGGAGTGGTTGGGGCTGACGAAGGTGGGCTCGCTCAACAAGAACAACCTCGTCTTCCCCCAGTTCGACACCTCGCTGCGCGAGTCCATGCTGGGGGAGACGGACGCGTTCATCGACCATGTCCTGGCCAACGAGAAGGGCAGCCTGCGGGCGCTGCTCGCCGCGGACTACACCTTCGCGGACGACCGGATGGCGGAGTTCTACGGCCTGACCCAGCGCCCGGGCACGGACTTCTCGCGGGTGCCGCTGCCCTCGCAGCGCGCGGGCCTCCTCACCCAGGCCAGCCTCCTGGCCACGTACTCCACCTTCGACTCCGGCTCTCCCATCCGGCGCGGCAAGTTCGTTCTGGATCGCCTGCTCTGCGTCTACATCCCGCCTCCGCCACCGGATGTGGTGACCGTCCCGCCCGAGCCCCGTCCCGACAGCACCACCCGCGAGCGCACCGCGGCGCATACGCGAGACCCCATGTGCAGCGGCTGCCACCAGCGGATCGATCCCATCGGCTTCGGCCTGGAGGACTTCGATGGGCTCGGCGGGTACCGGACGCAGGAGAACGGGCGGACCGTGGACGCGAGCGGCTCGGTCCCGCTGGCGGATGGCAGCACGTTCTCCTTCACCGGAGGCGCGCAGCTCGCACGCCAGCTCGCCGTGGATGACAGCGTGGCGGACTGCCTCGCGCTGCAGGTGTTCCGTTATGGCCTGGGGCGTGACTCGCTCGATGGAGATCTCCGGTCGCTGGAGTCCATGCGGAGCCAGTTGAGAGCGGGCGAGCGCACCATCGCCGCCGCCTTCGAGTCCCTGGTCCGTACGCCGGCCTTCACCCAGCGGCGCGTCCCCTCCCCCTAGGAATTCCCCATGCTCACGAACCTCTCCCGCCGCTCCATTCTGCAGGCGCTGGCTGGCACGGCCCTGGCCGCGCCGTTCGGGGCGAAGGCCCAGACCCAGACGCCTCCCCTGCGCTTCATCGCCCTGTTCACCCCACACGGAACGGTGCCCGAGTACTGGGTCCCGCGGGGGGGCGAGACGAACTTCGACATCACCTACCCGAACTCCATCCTCGCGCCGCTCGACAAGCACCGCTCCAGGCTGCTCATCCTGGACGGGCTGGACTACCGGGTGCTCTACGAGCACGGCACCATGGGCCACGAGGGCGCCCCGGTCACCTTCCTCACCGGAAGCAAGGTGCACATGAACGGGGGCGAGGAGTTCCCCGGGGGCATCTCGCTGGACCAGGAGCTGGCCCAGGCCGCGCACATCGGCGGCGCCACCCGCTTCCGCTCGATGAACCTCAATGCGTGGGAGGGCGGCCTCTCTCCGCAGAGCAAGTACAACAGCATCAGCTTCGCCTCCAATGCCGCCCGTATGCCGTTCGAGCTCAACCCGTTCGACGTCTACACGCGTCTGTTCGGTGACATGGCGGATCCGGGGGACCCCGAGGCCGCGCGGCGTGCGCTCGCGCGCAGGAGGAGCCTGGTGGACTTCCTCATCAAGGACGCCTCACGGCTGCGGGGACGGCTGGGCACCAACGAGCGCCAGAAGCTCGACTCGCACCTGCAGGCCCTGCGGGACATGGAGAAGCGCCTCGAGTCCTCCGGCCTGACGGGCTGCTCCAAACCCACGTGGGAGCCCGCGCACAACTACAACCAGTACGAGATCACCAACCTGGACCTGTACCCGACGCTCGTCCAGCTGCACATGCAGCTCATCGCCCGTGCGTTCGCGTGTGATCTCACCCGCGTGGTCACCCTGTTCATGGCGGGACCGCCCATGCCGTGGCTGGACATCAACGAGGACGTCCACCACAACATCGCGCACATGCTGGACTCGGGAGATGCGAGCCAGCGCGAGGCCACGCGGCTGCGGATGGTGAAGGTGCAGCTCTGGTACACCCAGCAGGTGGCGTACCTGATGGACCAGCTCGCCGCCGTACCCGAGGGGAACGGCACCGCGCTCGACAACACCGTCATCCTGTGGGGGAACGAGCTGGCCAACCCCGCGGGCCACACGGGGGTGGGCGTCCCCATGGTGCTGGCGGGGGGCGCGGGCGGCAGGTTCCGGATGGGCCGCTACCTGCGGCTGCGCCCCGGCGTGGACCCGCTCAGCACCTGGACGGGCTCGGGGATCCTCCAGGGGGCCGTCGCCCACAACAAGCTGCTCGTCTCCATCGCCAACGCCTTCGGCCTTCCGAAGAGGACGACGTTCGGGCACCCGGACTACATCGGGGAGCTCCCGGGCCTCGTCTGAGCCGGCGCCAGTTCTCTCTCAGTTCGCAAAGGGAAGCCGGAGCCGCACCTCGCCCCGGAAGGGCTCCCGTGGTGGGTAGAGCAGGTTTTCGCGCCAGGTGCCCTCCTCGTGGCGGAGCTCGACGAGCGGGTAGCGCACGGGCTCCAGGAGCTGGTCCGGGTACAGGAGGGCGCCTCCCCCGGCTGGGATGCCAATTCCGCGCGACCCCGGGCCGACGCTCCGCACCGCACGCTTCAATTCCGTCCAGTCCGGCTGCTCATGGACCCCCACGAGGAAGGGTGCCAGTCCGAGCACCGGGAACAGGGTCTCGGGGCCGGGCCCCGATTCGCTCCATGCCCGCTCTCCGAGCTGCATCGCGCCCGCGGAGATGCCCATGAGGACCGCGCCGTCGAAGTAGCGTTCCCGCAGGACGGCCTCCACGCCATTCCGCCGGAAGGTCTCCCACCCCAGGAGCGGATCTCCTCCCGCCAGCAGGATGACGTGTGCCCCCGCGAGCCAGGCGCGATCCTCGGCGGTGGGCTGCGAGGGAATCATCCGGCAGTGGGAGATGCCGGCCAGCTCCATGGCGGCGGTGAAGATGCCGAAGAAGTCGGGCACATCCCCGTTGGAAGCGCCCAGGTAGGCCGCCTGGATGGGGGGCACAGCGAGGTCCGCCCCCGTCAGCACGCGGAGGCACTCGAGGAAAGGCCTGTCCCCGCTGCGCCAGAACAGGAGTGAGCTATCCGCCAGGAGGAAGAGCGGCTTGAGCGGAGGCTTCATGGAGAGCCCGCCGGGACCGTCGCCGAAACCGGAGGCGTGTCCCAGGAGCCGCGCTCACACTGGAGCAGGCGATCGAGAACGGCGAGCGCTTGCGAGTCGCCCGCCTCGCGGACCTTCTGCTCCATGCCGATGTTGAGCAACTCCATGCGCAGACGCATGGCATAGGCGTCGGACTCTTCCGTTTCCGGCGTCGTGGTCTCGATGTTCTCGACCCAGGAGCGCTCGGGGACGAAGTGCAACCTCCGCACGAGTGACTCCACGACGAAGCGCTGCTCCGGACGCCCGGTCCGCGATACCTCGAGGATGGGGGTGGAGAGGAAGCGGCGCAGGTCCCCCACCCTGGCGCGCCGCTGCAGCCAGGCCTCCGAGGTGGAGACGGGCAGGTCCGTCGTCTCGCCATCCACCTTGGCGAACGCGTGCGCCTCGGCGTAGCTCACCCGTCCATCTCCGTCACGGTCGGCCGAGCCCACCGCGCTTCCCGTCCGGCTGACGCCCGCGAGCCCCGCGAAGAAGCTGGAGCTGTAGTCCCGGTAGTCCGCCTCGTTCACCTCGGGGGTGCACCCGACGGACGGGCGGTACTCCACGGTGGCGAAGAAGCCACAGCGGGGCTGCGCCACCACGGGCCGCCGGGGGTTGGCGTCCTGGTAGATGAAGTTGGCGAACGAGCCGGCGTAACACTGCGACATCACCGTGACGACCGGGGTGGTGCTCGGAAGCCTGCCCAGGAAGAGACCGAAGGCCCGTACCGTCAGCGTGTCCGAGTCCCAGAGCGCCAGGTGGTTGTTGTTCAGGTTCCGGCCGTTCAGTCCACCGTGGCCCGTGAAGTAGATGAAGACCGGCCGCTGGGGCGAGCCCTGGGTGCTCTGCTCCAACCACCCCAGGAACTGCTCCAGGGTCGCCGGTCCCTTGAGGTGGGGAACCTCGGGGGCCTTGAACAGCTCGCGCGAGCCCTCGCCGAGGTAGCGGACCGTGGCCTTCCCGTCATTCCCATTGGCGAAGTAGATGGATGCGGAATCGGGAGCGAGCCCGAGTGCCCGAAGCGTCCGTTGGAAGTAGAGGACGTTCTTCTCCAGGGCGATCTCGTTGCGGGCGGGCTCGCTGCCTCCGCCCATCACCAGGAAGTTGGAGGCACGCGGAGGAGCGACAAGGGCTTCGATGGGAGGCTGGGGCTCGGAGACCCCGGGCGCCTCTTCCTCGGAAGACACCCATTCATCGTCGTCTCCACCGTCCTCGATGACAGGGGCCCGTACACACCCCAGCGCCCCCACGCACAGCAGCACGGCCAGGCCGTTCTTGCCCCTGAATCCTCGCGTCATTCCGGGAGAGTCTAGTGCATGAGAAGCACGAGGACCCTGTGTGCTAACATGGGCCACGCGGTGCGGTGTCAGGGAGCGGATGTCACTCCGGGTGGCCGCACCATGGCGGGATGTGAATGAAGGCGCTGGTCAAGGACGAACGCACGGTGGGGCTGCGCGAGGTACCCCGGCCGGTGGCGTCGCGCGAGGATGACGTCATCATCCAGGTCGCGGTGGCGGGCCTGTGCCGCACGGACGTGTACGTGGCCGAGGGCCGGCTGCCGGTGCGTCCTCCCCTGGTGCTGGGCCACGAGCTGGCCGGCACGGTGACCGAGGTGGGCCGGTCGGTGAGCGGCCTGCCACCGGGCGAGCGCGTCACGGTCCACCCGCTGCTGGCGTGCGGCGAGTGTCCCGGGTGCCGCAAGGGCGAGCGGTGCGGGCGGCCAGCGCAGCTGGGAGTGCACCACGACGGGGCGTTCGCCGAGTACGTGCGGGTGCCGGCCTCGGCGGTGTACCGGCTGCCTCCGGGGCTGCCCTTCTCGCTGGGGGCCTACGTGGAGCCGGTGGCCGCGGCGCTGGGAGTGATGGGGGCGGGTTTGCGGCCGGGTCAGCGGGGGCTCATCTACGGGGACAACCGCATCGCCCAGCTCACGCGCCGGGTGCTGGCCGCACACGGAATGGGTGAGGTGCCGCTGTACGCGCCGCGCCGTGGAGAGCGGCTGGCGGTGGACGCGTACGACTTCATCATCGAGACGGAGCTCTCCGACCAGGCGCTGGCGGACATGCTGGAGGCGCTGCGGCCGGGCGGCACGCTGGTGCTCAAGAGCCGGCGGCACGAGCCGGTGGCGCTGCCAGTGGCGCGGGCGGTGCTCAAGGACGTGACGCTGAGGGCGGTGTCCTACGGCCCCTTCTCCGAGGCGCTCGCGCTGCTGGCCGAGGGACGTTTGAAGGTGGACGACCTGCTGGGCGAGGTGCACCCGCTGGAGGCGCACGCGGCGCTCTTCGCGGCGGCGGGACGCAGTGAGGAGCGCAAGGTTTTCTTCGCTCCGGGCCGGGGCTGAGGAGGAGCGACGGACGTGTGCGGGCTGGTGGCGTGGTACTCGGAGGAGCGGCCCGTACAGGCCGAGGCGCTGCACCGGACGGTGGGAGCGTTGCGCCACCGCGGACCGGACGGCGAAGGGCTGTGGGTGTCCGGAGACGGGCGGGTGGCGCTGGGGCACCGGCGGCTGGCGCTGGTGGACGTGGAGGGCGGGGCCCAGCCGCTCGCCAGCGAGGACGGGGCCGTGCGGGCCATCGTCAACGGCGAGCTGTACGGGCACGAGCGGCTGCGGGCGGAGCTGGAGGCACGAGGGCACCGCTTCCGGACGCGCTCGGACAGCGAGGTGCTGGTGCACCTGTACGAGGAGCACGGAGCCGGCTGCCTGCGCCACCTGCGCGGCGAGTTCGCCTTCGTGCTGTGGGACGGACGCAACCGGCTGCTGCTGGCGGGGAGGGACCGCTTCGGCGTCAAGCCGCTGTGCTACGCGCAGGTGGACGGAGGGCTGTGGCTGGCCTCGGAGGCGAAGGCACTGCTGGCGGCGGGGCTGCCCGCTGCGTGGGACGAGGGAGCCTTCTTCCACGCGGCGAGCCTCCAATATGTGCCGCCGGACCGGACGCTGTTCGCGGGCGTGAAGCAGGTGCCACCAGGGCATGTGGTGCTGGCGGTGGACGGGCACGTGCGGGTACGCCGGTACTGGGACCTGGACGTGCCTCGCCTGGAGGGCGCGCGGCCGGTGCGCACGGAGGCGGAGTGGGTGGAGGGGGTGCGGACACGGCTGGTGGAGGCGGTCCGGCTGAGACTGAGGGGAGACGTACCGGTGGCGTTCCAGCTCAGCGGAGGGCTGGACTCGAGCGCGGTGGTGGGGCTGGCGGCGCGGGAGGTGGCGGAGCCCATTCACTGCTTCACGCTGGCCTTCGAGGCGGAGGGCTATGACGAGCTGGCGCTGGCCGAGGAGACGGCGGCGCGAGTGGGGGCGGTGCTACACCCGGTGCGTGTGGGGCAGGAAGCGCTGGTGGAGGGCCTACCCGAGGCGGTGGCACAGGGCGAGGGGCTGGCCATCAACGGACACCTGGTGGCCAAGCACCTGCTGAGCCGGGCGGTGCGCGAGGCGGGCTTCAAGGTGGTGCTGACGGGAGAAGGCTCGGACGAGGTGTTCGCGGGCTACCCGCATCTGCGAAGGGACCTGCTCCAGGCGGAGACGGCGGGAGCGGGAAGGACCGAGCGGCTGGGGAAGCTGGAGGAGACGAACCTCGCGTCCGCGGGCGTGCAACTGCCCGAGGGCGAGTCCCTGCCCCTGGAGGCGGTGCGAAGGGCACTGGGTTTCATCCCGGGGTTCCTGGAAGCGAAGGGGACGCTGGGCAGACGGGTGCACGGGGTGCTGACGGAGGGATTCCTGCGGCGCTTCGAGGGGCGGGACGCGTACGCGGTGCTGATGGCGGGAGTGGACGTGGAGGGCCAGCTCGAGGGCCGGCACCGGGTGGAGCAGTCGCTGTACCTGTGGACGAAGCTGGCGCTGGCCAACTACATCCTGCGGACGCTGGGCGACGGGATGGAAATGGCACACGGGGTCGAGGGACGACTGCCCTTCCTGGACGGCGAGCTGTTCGACTTCGCGCGCGCGGTGCCGATGGAGCTGAAGATTCGGGGACCGGTGGAGAAGTACGTGCTGCGCGAGGCGATGAGGCCGTACCTGACGGAAGCGGTCTACCGAAGACAGAAGCACCCGTTGATGGCGCCGCCCCTGACACTGTTTGGCACGTCGAGGGCACAGGGCCTGGTGCAAGACGTGCTCCGCAGCCAGGCCTTCAAGACACAGCCCTTCTTCGACCCGGGGAAGGTGCTGGCGTTGCTGGAGCGGCTGCCCACGCTCACGTCACGAGAGCGGGTGGCGCAGGAGCCGGTGCTGATGATGGCGTTGACGACCGCCCTGCTGCAGGAGCGCTACCGGCTCTCCACCGGGTGAAGGAGTGAGGCCCGGTCCGGGACCGGGGTGGATAACCACCCCGGCCCCCCGGCGCACGAGCCTCAGAACTTGAATGCCTTCTTGAAGCCCTTCGAGACCGATTTGGTGACGCTCTTGGTGGTGTTCTCCACGGCCTTGGTGGCGGTGTTCACGCCCTTGGCGAGCTCCTTGGCCTCCTTGTCGGTCTTCTTGTAGACGTCCCGGAACACCTTCTCGGTGTCGTTCACCCCTTCCATCACGCCCTTGCCGACGGCGTTGGTCCACCGGGTGGCGTCACTGAACGCGTCGCGCAGCGCGGCCTCGACCTTCTTCGCCATCACCTCGGGCAGCTTCGTGAACGCATCGGGGGTCGCGTCGAGCTTGAACTTCGCGATCTTGAAGCCCTGGCCGGCGAACTCGAAGCTCGACTCGAGCACCATGTCGATGTTCTTGCCATCGATGTCGATATCGATGCTGGCCTCGATGTCGGTGTTGATCTTCGCCTTGCCCAGCGGGCCGAGGTCGATGGTCCCGATGCCCACCTTGACGGACCCGGACGCATCGAGGCCGCTCTTGCCGAACCGCACGTCGACGTCGAATTTCGCGCCAGGCACGAGCTGCCCCTTCAGCTCGAACTCGATACCCTTGGAGGTCACGCTCGCGAACAGGGAGCGCTTGACGCCGAACATCGTCAGGCCGCCGTTGATGTAGAAGTGCGGAGGCCGGAACTCCTCAACCGGTTGCTCGGGCTGGAAGAACGTCGAGATGGAGAGCTTCGGTCCACCGCCGCCCTGGGCCGCGGAGATGGAGAAGAACCGCTCGTCGACGAGCACGATCTTGTCCATCTGCGCATCCACGGAGAAGCCCTTGTTCTGCGAGATGTCGATGGTGGCCGCGGCGTCGAAGCCCAGGAACGAGATGGCGGCGTTGAGGTAGTAGCCCTGCGGGTACTTGATGGTGCCGATGAACGTCGGCTGCGGCGCGAAGTAGAACTGCGGGGAGATCCGCGCCTGGATGGCGCCCCCCTTCAGCTCCAGCTCGTAGTGCCGCATCGTGGAGAGGTCCGTCAGGTGCCACGCCGCGCCCTTCTTGTTCACCACCAGCGAGAGCTGCTGGGACGCGGACGGAATGGACACCTTCGCGGCGGCGAACGCGGCCGAGACCTTGTCGAAGGCCAGGCCGTCGAGCTCGCTGGCGAGGCTGGCCGGGAGGGTGAACTGGTGCGTGCCCTTGATGGCGAGACCCGAGAGCACCTCGTCGAACGGCGTCTTGGGGTTGCCCCCCACCAGCACGTCCACCACGTCCTTGGCCGTGAGGCTGCTGATCGACCCGGCCACCAGGCTGCGCGACGGGTCCGTCGAGTCGAAGAACACCGCCAGCGACGACTCGAAGTTCTTCACGTCGATCGTCGCGGCGATTCCCAGGCTGGGAATACCGCCCCAGTTCACTCCCATCTGCAGCGCGAGGTTGCTCAGCTTGAACGGCCCGCAGTTGATCGCCGTGGCGCCCTTCATCGTCGCCGACATGAACGCGCCGCCGGGAACGAACACCGTCGTGGCATCGAAGGTCTGCGGCTGGCCCTGGATCTTCGCCGCCAGCGTGCCGGTGAGGAAGAAGCTCGGCTTGCCGTTCGTGAGCATGACGCCGAGCTGGTAGTCGAACGGCATGCCTTGAATCTTCGTCCGCTGCCCGAAGAAGAGCTTGGAGCCCGCCGCCGGGTTCTGGCTGATGGCCACCGTCACGCGCTGCGTGCCGCCGAGCCCGAGCAGCTTCATCACCAGGTCGTGCTGCCGGTCATTCGGATCGAGCTGCCACTCGGCGAAGGCCATCAGGCCCTTGGTGACGCCTCCCGCCTGGGCGGGCAGGGCCAGCTTCTGCGTGCCGAGCTGGGGAGCGTTGAACTGCGCCAGGTCCGGGAACTGGAGGTTCGCGTTGTCCTGGCTGGAGATCACCAGCAGCAGCTTCTGCAGCCGGACGACGTCCTCGATGAGCTTGAGATCCGAGAGGCCCGGGATGCTCGAGAGCCGGACGGAGCCCAGATCCATCCCCGCGGCGAACCCCCACTGCGTCCCGGTCTTGCTGGCCTCGAAGGCGAAGAGCCCCACACCGTCGAGCGCGGTGGCGAGCTGGAAGACATAGCCGCTGCCCTGCTTGCGGATGAGCACCGACGAGTTCTTCAGCGTGAGGTCGAAGCCCGCGGGCAGCGGCGCCTTCTGGTCACACAGGCTGTCGATCAACTCGCCGACGTGGATCTCCGGGAAGCTGCCGCGGATGGCGAACTCACCCGGGTGGTTGTAGCGAGCCGAGATGCGGCTCTTGCCGAAGGCGATGTTGCCCTCGAAGGAGCCGGTCACCTTGCCCCCCTTCGCACAGGAGAGAGAGAGGGCGACGTCCTGCATCTTGAGCTTCTTGTGCCCGACATCGAGGACCCACTCGTTCGGGCGACCCGCCAGCGACGCGGAGAAGCTGTAGAAGGAGCCCGGAGCGACCGTGACGTTCATGCTGTCGATGGTCAGGTCCGCCGGGGGCGGGAGGTCCGGCACGTAGCTCTCGAGCAGCTGGCCCAGCGGGAGGCTCCGCCCGCCGAGCATCCGGGCGTACACGGCGAAACCGTTGGCGTTGCTGGCGCGGACCATGAACGGCACGCCCTCGATGTCGAGGATGCCGCCCACGTCGAGCGAGACCTGGCGCTGACCGAACGGGTCGGAGATGGAGAACTGGCACGAGAGGTCGCGCACCGCGAGGTGGTCGTCCCAGACCTTCCAGCGGCAGTCCGGCATGCCGATGGTGAAGTTGACGGAGCTGACGTACAGCCCGTTGGTGCCCACGCCGAGTGACAGGGAGACGTAGGTCAGCGCCAGCTTGCCGAGCGCCTGGCCCACCTTCTGGAGCTCGTCGGGCAGGTACTTCATGAGGTCGTCGCCACCGGCGAGGTCGGCGAGGTCGGCGAGCTTCGCCAGGGTGACACCCTGGACCTCGCCGAACAGCGTGAGCTCGTCCACGCCCCAGCGGCTGGTCGCGGTCACGTCGATGCCGATGCCAGCGCTCGGAACGGCGAGCGTGCCGGTATACGCCACGACGGGCTGGAAGCTGGGGTGCTCGCGCATCCACTTCTCGTCGTGCGGGCTGTAGATGCGGAGCTTCGGGTTCTCGAAGCGGACCTTGCCGAGCGAGCCGCCCTTGCCCAGCGAGGCGTCGAGGAGCACGCCGGGCACGTCCTGGCGCTGCCAGGGCCACTCGCGGGGATTGAGTGGGAGGGTGACGTCGGTCTCCTTGGGAATGCGGAGGGTCCCGCCCAGTGTCAGGGGCACGTCGCCGCCGAAGGTGTTGAGGAGGATGCCGAGGAGGCCGTCGGGGCGGAGCTTGCCGAGGAAGTTGATGCCGCGCTCGAGCCGGCGCCCGGTCTGCTCCACGTCCCGCGGCTCGCTGGCCACCACGAGGTAGGCGTCGGACAGGTTCAGCGAGTCGAGATAGGGAATCTGACCGGCGAGGCGATCGACGGGCGTGGGGGAGTTGCCGTCATACGGCGAGGGGATGGGGGTCTCGTAGTTGAGGACCCTGGGCAGCCCGGGCAGGCTGCGCGAGAACTTCCAGCGGTCCGTCCCGGGGGTGGCGCCGATGAGCTGGTACCAGAGCGCCGCCCCGACGTTGCCGTTGGCGAGGCTGGAGAACGTGGCGTCGACGGGGAGGTCCGGCATCTCCATGAAGCTGGAGCGGCCGGAGACGCGCACCTGGTTGGACCCGCTCTCCGGCGCGGGCTGGGCCCCGGTGATGACCAGGGGCTGGTTGCCGTAGTAGTCGATGAGCAGGTTGTCGATGTTCGAGGTCAGGGTCCCGGCGCTGGCGACGACCTTGCCGTCCACGCTCTGGAGCGCGTTCTTCAAATCCTGGCTATTCATTTCAAGTCACCCGTGTAGATGAGGAGGTCCCGCGATCAACCAGACGTCTGGGATGGCTAGGGCAGCTGCAACTTGACCGGCGTGAAGGGTTGCGGCTTGTAGGCGACGAGCCGCTGCGTGCCCTCGGGCGCCCAGGTCTCCAGCGCACCCGTGGGCTTCTCCACCCAGGCGGGGTCGAGCAGGGTCTGCCCCTTTTCGTCGAGGTGGGAGAGATAGATGGGGCGATCGTTCACCACCGGGAGCTCGCCCAGGTACTCCTCGGGGTCCTGGTAGTTCTTGGCGGGCTTGCCCTCGCTGGCGTCCTTGGCCTGCTGGGCTTTCCTGGCAGCCTCGGCGTACTCCGGCGGCATCTCGTTCTTCGGTACGCAGCGGAAGATGCTCGAGGACTTATAGGGCAGCAGCCCGTAACCTCTGGCCATCTGCGTGGCCATCTTCGCCACGCCGAGGTCACCGTCCACCCGCATGAAATAGCCATCCTCGTAGAGGGCGAAGTTGGCGGGCTCCACCGCCTTGTTGCAGGCCACGAGCAGGTGGACGTCGACGCAGGGACCTTCTCCCTTCTGCTTCACGAAGTAGTCCCGCATCACGGCGTTCTTGAGGATCTTCGCGCCGTGATCCAGGCAGACCTCGAGGCCGAAGCGGAGGCCGTCCGTGTCGAGGACGTTGTGACCGATCATGCTGAACTTCGGGTCGTCCTTCTTCGCCAGGAGGTCCTTGAACAGGATGTTCTTCTCGGCGCTCTTGCTCGCGTCCACCTTGTCGGAGTCCGAGACGGCGTGCTTGTGGATGCACGTGAACGGCGCGTTCACCGCCCCGCCCTTGAACATGATGGCGGTGTTGAAGAAGGCGTAGTCGTCGACGAGCTTGCTCCCCAGTATCGTGCTCTTCTCGGTCTTGACGGGCTCGCTCCACAAGATGGTCCCGGGCACGAACAGCCAGTCGCGGTAGTTCTCGTGGCTGAACAGCTCCCGGAGCTTGCTGATGATCCGCGTCATGGCCTCCCGGGTGTAGGTGTTGCCCTTGCCGATGCCATCGTCCTTCGCCTTCGAGGAGGCGTCCTTCCACGGCCGGAAGGTGAACTCGGGCGTCATGAAGATCTTGAGGGTCTTGGAGCTGTCCGTGTTCTTGAGCTTCTCGCGCGCGAGCTCGACGATGGCGTACAGGCGTTTGAGCCGGATCCGCTCATCGACCGCCATCTTCTCGTCGAAGATCGCAACGGGAGGCTTGTTCGCGTCCTCGTCAGGCCGCGTGGGGTTGACCTTGGGCTCGTCGCCGGGCTTCGTCGCGTCGTTGGTGAAGTGTTCCCAGGCGATGAGCTGGAGGTGGGTATAGGTGCGGTGCTCGTAGGGCTTCGGCTGCTGGGGCATGAGCGATCTCCTCGGGCGTCGGAAGCTGAGACACGTGAGCCGGCGGAGCGGGCAAGCCGGTGCGACGGGCCCTTGGATGATGCGGCGCGTTACCGGAATTGTCTGAATTCAACGTCTTGACCCCCGGTACGGAATTCATTCACCCTGCCACGGCATGTTAACGCTCACATGCCCAGCCGTTGCCGCGCCCAGACGTCTTCCGTCGTCGAACGTCAACGAAAGGTAGGAACCCGATGGCTTCGTCATCCGTCACGAGGCGACTCACGCTCGCAGCCGAAGAAGTTGTCAGCGGGATTTGTGTCCCGCTGCTCTGCCTGGCGCTCGTTCTCCTTCCTGCGTCGAGAGCCCATGCCACGGGGGAGCTCACGTTTCTCAACCCGCTGCTGGAGAATGGAGCGGACCCCTGGTTGCAGTACCACAACGGCAACTACTATCTGGCCACCACGACGTGGAACTCCCAGGTGGTGATGCGCAAGGCACCGACGCTCGCGGGCCTGCGCACCGCGGCTCCCGTCCACGTGTGGTCGGACACGACCGCGGACCGGTGTTGCAGCCACTGGGCGCCAGAGTTCCACCGGCTCACCGGGCCCAATGGCACCCGCTGGTACTACATGTACAGCTCGGGCCGCAGTGGCACCCTCGACTACCAACATCTCACCGTGCTGGAGAGTGCCGGCGATGACCCGATGGGCCCGTACTCGCTCAAGGGGTCTCCGATGGAGACGACCTGGAACATCGACGGCACCTATATGCAGCTCAACGGGGCCCTCTACCTGCTCTGGTCGGAATGGGAAGGCCCGGATCAGAGTCTGTGGATCGCGCGGATGAGCAATCCGTGGACGATCACCGGCTCGAAGGTGAACATCTCCAAGCCTGTCTATAGCTGGGAGATCGAGGGCGGCCGGACCAACGAGGGTCCAGAGGTGTTGCAGCGCAATGGCCAGACGTACATCGTGTTCTCGGCCAGCTCCTGCAACACGCCGTACTACAAGCTGGGCCTGTTGACCCTCACCGGGAGCAATCCGCTCAGCGCCTCGTCGTGGACCAAGTCCCCCACCCCTGTGTTCCAGGCCGCCAACGGCGTCTACGGTCCGGGCCACAATGGATTCTTCACCTCACCCGATGGCAAGGAGAACTGGATCGTCTACCACGGCAATGCGAGCTCCAGTCAGGGCTGTGGCTCGACACGGTCCACCCGGGCCCAGCCGTTCTCCTGGAACTCCAATGGCACGCCGTCCTTCGGCTCCCCCGTGTCGACCAGCACCGCTCTGGCCGTCCCCTCGGGGGAACACGGACCGATCACCACCGCGGTTCGAGGTGCGGCGTACCAGTTGGTCAACCGCAACAGTGGCCTGTGCGCGGGAGTGACCGGCGGTTCCGGCTCGGACGGGGCCGACGTGGCACAGCACGCCTGCGGCACGACCTCCACCGAGTGGGTGCTCGACTCCACCGCGGACGGCTACTACCGGCTGGTCAACCGCTCCAGCAACAAGGTGCTGGATATGGCTGACTGTGGCACCAGCGACGGCACCAACGTGCGCCAGTGGGCCTGGGTGAACAATGCCTGCCAGCAATGGCAGGTCACCCCCACCACGGACGGCTGGTTCCGGCTGCAGAACCGCCATAGCGGCAAGGTGCTCGACGTCGCCAACTGCTCCACCACCAGCGGCGCCGACATCCGTCAATGGGGCTGGCTGGGCAACAACTGCCAGCAGTGGCGGCTGCAACCGGTGGGCAATCTGGCGATCGTCAGCGCGCAGAGTGGCAAGGTGCTCGACGTCGCCAACTGCTCCACCGCCAGCGGCGCCGACGTGCGTCAATGGCCCTGGCTCGACACCACCTGCCAGAAGTGGACCTTCCATCACACCGACAACGGCTTCTACCGGATCGTGCCGACCCACGCCGCCAGCAGCTGCCTCGCGGTCAGCGGAGGCTCCACCGCGGACGGCGCCAACATCGACCAGGGCGGATGCTCGGGCACCCAGAGTCAATGGCGCGTCGATTTCCTCGCCGATGGCTCGGTGCGGTTGGTCGCGCGGCACAGCGGCAAGGTCGTCGACCTGGCCAACTGTGGCCTCGCCGACGGCACCGACATCGCCCAGTGGAGCTGGTTGGACAACATCTGCCAACGCTTCCACCTGATGCCGGAGTAGCGGCGGCAGGGGCGCTCCCGGCCTCGCGGCTCACGCCTTGTCCAGCACACCGTTCCGATAGTCCTCGATGGCCCGTTGGATCTCCGCCTCGGTGTTCATCACGAACGGACCGTACTGGACGATGGGCTCCCGGAGCGGCTTCGCCGCGGCGACGAGCACCGCGCTGCGCTGGTTCGTCGCGCGAATCCGCAGCCGCTTGCCGGGACCGAAGAGGGCGAGCTGGCCGGCGCCCACCCTCTTCGTCCCCGCCTCCGGGCCGAAGGTGACCTCTCCACCGGAGACGAACGCGAACGACGTGTGAGCGTCCGGCAGCTCGAGCTCGAAGGGCTGGTCATCCTCCAGGGTCAGGGTGAGGAGGATCGGCTGCGTTGGGCGCTCGCGCACGGGACCGGCGAGTCCGTTCGGCGCGCCAGCGATGACCCTCATCCGGCTCCCGGCCGACGAGAGCTTCGACTCGGCGAGCCGCGTTGGCTCGAGGTCCTGGTAGTACGGAGGGCACATCTTCTCCTTCGCCGGCAGGTTGAGCCAGAGCTGGAAGCCGGACATCAACCCCTGCTCCTGCTCCGGCATCTCGGAGTGGATGATGCCGCGACCGGCCGTCATCCACTGCGAGCCGCCTCCCTGGATGAGCCCCGAGTTCCCCTGGCTGTCGCGGTGCCGCATGTGACCGTCGAGCATCACCGTCACCGTCTCGAAGCCGCGGTGGGGATGGGACGGGAAGCCGGCGATGTACGCGTTCGGGTCATCCGAGTGGAAGCGGTCGAGCATGAGGAACGGGTCGAGGTGGCGCAGCGCGGGCTGGCCAATGGCGCGCGTGAGCCGCACGCCAGCGCCATCCGTCGTCGCGAGGCCCGGCAGCGTCCGCACCACGGTCCGGTCGGACGTGGGGAGATAGGCGGGAGCCCGCGATGGGGATTCGGTCCCGGAGCGGCACCCCGCCGCCAGGGCGACCGTCGTCCACATCGAGTCACGGAGGAACTGCCGGCGCGTCGTTCTCATGGAGGACGGAATGATAGATGGACTCGGGGCCTCATGGGGGGCATTGACGTGCGCTACGCGGGTAGGTGAAGTGGAAACCTGGTTCTGGCTCAGGAGTCCTGGGCCCCGGAGGCCCGTGGATGTCAGCCCTTGGCCCGAATGAGCCCTGCTCGTGTGGGAGTGGCAAGGAGTCCAAGCACTGCTGCGCGCCTCCCGTGGATTTCGATTCCGTGGAGTCGCTCGAGTGTGCCCTGGCCCGTGAGCCTCTGGACCTGGAGTACAGGTACAGACTCGTGGACTTGTACATCCGCCAGCGGGGAGAGCATCGGAAGGCCTTGAAGTTGCTGGAGGAGATATCGCCGTGGCAACTGACGGCCACCACCGCGCAGGAGGTCTGGCGCCTGAGGGGCGAATGCCTCAAGCAGCTCGGCGAACTGCCGGCCGCGGTGGAGGCGTACCAGCAGGCCGTGACGAGCGAGCTCGCGGCGCTGGAATCGGGAAACCCGCCAGAGCGAGCCGCGGGGACTTCGTTCTTCCACCTCGGCCGCGCGCTGCTGCTGACGCGGGAGCTCGCCAGGGCCGAAGCCACCGCGCGGCGGGGATTGGAGCGGTTCCCGGAGCGGTGGCAGCTCCAAGACATCCTGGCGGTGGCGCTCCACAAGCAGGGGCGCACGGCGGAGGCCCTGGAGGTGTACCGTCAGGCCGCGCGGCACCTGCAAGGGATGTATCCGCCCCAGGTCGCGCGCGTCTCGGGCATCTACGGCAGCATGCTCGCGTACATCCTGCATGGCTCACCGGCGGCCAGGGTGGAGGAGCCCACTTCGAGCGGGGCGCATCCGGATGGTGGGTGGGCAGTGGAACGGGTGCCCGAGCTGGACTCCCCATTTCGGAACATCGAGCGCCGGGACCGGTTGAGCCCCGAGGAGTTCATTGCCGAGTACGCGCTCAAGAATCGTCCCGTGCTGCTCAGCGGAATCCTGGAGGACTGGCCCGCCTGGCGGAACTGGACGAAGTCCGCGCTCCTGCAACGACATGGGGACACCTGGGTTCAGGTGCGCAAGAGCAGCGACGTCACGGACGACAACTACCAGGAAGGCCGCCAGCGGCCTCGCATGCGGCTGCGTGAGTACGTCGAGCAGGTGATGGGCAAGGGGGCCTCGGGCGAGCGCGATCCGCTCTATCTCTTCGGATTGCAGTTGCTCGAGGGGGTGGAGAGCGATTACCGCCACCCGCCGCATTTCGCGGGCCCCATGTATGCCTTCGATGAGGAGCAGCGCCATGCCAGGGCGTTGTTCTACGTGGGGCCGGCCTACTCGGGGGTGAGCTTCCACCAACACACGGCGGCCTGGAACGCGTTGCTCTTTGGCTACAAGCGGTGGTTCCTGCTGCCACCGTTCCACTTCCATGGCCCCACGACGATTGCCATGCACGAGTGGGCCCGGGCCCACCGGGAGCCCTTCGCGGCGGAGCTGCATGAGTGCGTGCAAGGGCCGGGAGAGGTGCTGTTCGTGCCGCAGTACTGGTACCACGCGGTGCTCAACGTCTCGGATTGCGTGGGGATCGCGGTGGAGCTGGGGCCCAACTCGAGGCTCTTCCAGCACCAACTCGACAGTGCGGCTTCAGGAGCGGCCTGACGGAGGGTGGACACATGGGCAGCCGCATCATGCCCGGCACCGGGAATCAGCACACACGCCGGTCTCCGCGGGCGGGCGGCGCTCAGCCCTGCGGCACCGACCAGCTGCCCGCCCACTCCGAGGGGCTGTCCGGGTGCAGCGAGGTGAGCTTGTAGTTGCAGTGCTTCTCGCCGCTCGGGTCCGGGCTCCGGATGGTGAAGAGCGGCGACAGCCGCGAGCCGCGCTCCGTACCGCCGTACTGAACCTCGTACTCCTTGCTGGTGGTGCTCGTGGTGGTCGTCTCGCCGCGCTCCGTCTTGCGCATCGTGGTGCACTGCGCCTCGAACTTCACCTTCCAGGTGCCCTTCTCGCCCACGCGCGGCACCTTGAGCTCAGCGCGCATCATGTACTCGCCTGGCGGCAGATCCTCGGCGCTGGTGCCGAGAAACTCCTCGCAGTCGCGGCCCTGGCCCTTGCAGATGCCGATGCTCTGGTCGCTCCAGGGCTGCACGCCCGCGCGCACGTCCGAGAGCAGCGGGCCCACGAGGCCCTCCTCGAAGGACGTGAGCCCGGACGAGCCCGAGGACGTGGAGCAATTGGTCGAACCGGCCGCGCCTCCCGTGCCGTCCCCCTTGCACGCCAGGAGCGTGCCCGCGGCAGTGAGTGCCAGGATGAATGTCCGCATGATGTTTCCCCTCGTATGGTTTCGGGAGCGCGCGGCATAGCACTGCCTCCCGATGGCGGATGTGAACGGCTTCACACGCGCTCGGAGGGCCCAGAAAGAATTCCCATGAAAAATCCCTCGGGCGACGCACGGAGAGCCACCGACTTCCGCCAAGGCCCGAATACACATGGTCCCACTTGCCTCGAGTCCCCCCACCCTGCCCGTCCCGCGCTCCTCCCCCTTGTGGCCCGTACTCCTGACCCTGGGGGTCCTGGCCGTGGGCTGCCAGGTGACACCTCGGGAGGACACCGCGCCGCGAGCACTCGCGGCGAGCCGTGAAGCGCTGACGGCGACGTGGTCCCCCGCGAGTGCCATCAAGGTGAGCCGGGCCTTCCACACCACCACCCAGCTCCGGGGAGGCGAGGTGCTCATCGCGGGTGGAATCCATGTCTCCTCCTCGGGAGGCTCGACGCTCGCGGAGGCGGAGCTGTACGACCCGGCCACCGGCACGTGGTCCATGGTCGGTTCCCTGCACACCGCCCGCAGCTCCCATGCCGCCGCGCTGATGCCAGACGACGCCGTTCTGGTCGTGGGAGGTTCCAGCGGGTTGGGCATCTTCACCAGCACCGAGCGCTACGACCCGCCCACCCGGCTGTGGAAGCCCGTCAGGCCGATGAGCATGCCCCGGCATCAGCACACGGCGACAACGCTGCGGGATGGCCGGGTGCTGGTGGTGGGCGGCTGGAAGGATTTCCAGGGCACCGCCCTGGACACCGCCGAGTTGTACGACCCGGTCTCGAACACCTGGTCCGCGACGGGGGCGCTGAGCACCGCGCGCGCCTCCCATACCGCCACGCTGCTGGAGGACGGCTCGGTGCTCGTCGCGGGCGGCCGCGACGCGACCAACGACCTGGCCAGCGCCGAGCGCTACGATCCCTCCACCGGCCAGTGGGCTCCGCTCAGGCCCATGAACGCCTCCCGCCTGCAGCACACCGCCACCTGGCTGACCGGCCGAGGCCAGTTGCTCGTCACGGGCGGTGACCCCCTGGGCACCTCGGCCGAGGTGTACGACCTGGCGAGCGATACCTGGACGCCGGTGCCATCCCTGGCCGTGCCCCGCTACAGGCACACGGCCACGCGGCTCGCGGATGGAAGCGTGCTGGTGGTCGCGGGCCTGGACCAGTCCAGTGCCGAGCGCTTCGACCCGGCCACGCGCACCTGGAGCCCCGCGGGGACGCTGAGCAACACCCGGGGTGGACATGGCGCGGCCCTGCTTCCGGGAGGCGCGGTGTTGGTGGTGGGCGGCCAGGAGGTAGATCTCACCCTCGGCAACACCGAGCTGGGCACCGTGCGCGACGAGCGCTGGCGGATGGTGGGCACGATGGAGCGCATCCGCTGGATGCATGCCGCGGTCGCGCTCTCGGATGGCGACGTGCTCGTCGTGGGCGGCTTCCAATGGGGAAATACCGGGCTGGCGGCCGCGGAGCGCTACCATCCGGTGGGGCCCGGCTCCGGCTCCTGGTCCTCGGCCGGCGCGATGAGCACGGCTCGCACCGGCATGACCGCGACGCTGCTCTACAACGGCAAGGTACTCGTCACGGGAGGCAGCAATGGGAGCGTCCTGGCGAGCACCGAGCTCTATGATCCCGTGACCCATACCTGGACCCCGGCCGCGCCGATGCAAATCGGGCGCAACTGGCACACCGCCACCCTGCTCCCCGATGGCCGTGTGCTGGTGGTGGGTGGAAATGCCTCCAGCAACTCGAATCAGGTCCTCGCGAGCGCGGAGATCTACGATCCGGACCTGGACACCTGGACCTTCACCCGCCCGATGGTCACCGCGCGCTACCTGCACCGAGCCACGGCGCTGGCGGATGGACGGGTGCTGGTCACGGCGGGCAATGGCAGTAGACTCCTGGAGTCCAGCGCCGAGCTCTATGACCCCGTTACCGGCAGATGGGCCTCCGCCAGCGCCATTTCCAGCCCACGTGTCTACCACACGGCCACGCTGCTGCTGGACGGCAGGGTCCTGGTGGCGGGGGGGATGACGAGCTCCCTCGGCCTCATCGCCACCGCGGAGTTGTATGACCCCGGGACGAACACCTGGACACTGACAGCGCCCATGCGTCAGCCGCTCCGGGGACATGCCGCCGAGCCGCTGGCGGATGGACGCGTGCTCGTCTCGGGGGGCGTGTACGGCCCTGGGATGATCGCGTCCAGCGCGGATACCTACGACTTCATGACGGAGCGCTGGTCTCCCACCGTGCCGATGAATCTGGGTCGGAACAACCACAGCCTGACGCTCCTCCAGGATGGCACGGTGCTGGCAGCCGGAGACGCGGTCTCTAGCGAAGTCTTTCTGGGCAACTGAGCCCGCGCGGCGCTCGGGACGGGTCGGCTCCGGAAGAGAGCCGCCTGTTCGAGGGTCAGGGAGTGGCTCGAGCGGGGTCGAAGGCGGACCAGCGTGACGCGAGGATGGCCAGCAGCTCGACCATGCGCGGATCGAAGGTCTCGAGGTAGGGCGCGAGCCGTGCGCCGGCGATGCCCTGGCGCAGCCTCTGCAGGATGACCCGGCTCTCGGACTCCTCGACGAGGGCCGTGACCAGCTCGCGCTGGTACCGGGCGAGCTCCTCCGTGTCGAGCAGCTCGGGGGGCGGCGCGGAGGCGGAGACACGGACCGGGCTGACGGGGGTTGCGCTGGCCTCGGCCACCAGCTGGACCACGGCGCGGTACTGGGCGCGCCACCCGGCGCGCACTTCCTCTGACTCGAGGGTCTCGCTTCGCCGCTCGACGATGACGACCTCGCAATGAGGGCAGAGGGCGAGCGCCCGGCGGAGCAGGGACAGCACGGGTGACAGGAGGGGTCCGTCGTGACTGTCGAGCCGGACGGGCCTGGAGTCCCCGGCGCCGAGCGCGCGGCCCCAGCTCCCACCCGAGAGGTGGATTTCCCGGACGCACTCCAGCGGATAGGTCTCGAGCAGGAGCTCTGGAGGCAGGCCGGTGTTGACCGCCTGGGTCCACACGTTGTGGACGTCGAGCACCAGGAAGCCCTCGGTGGGGGTCAGCACGGCATCGAGGAACGGGCCCTGGTGGAGCGCATCGACGGGGGCGAGGGTGTTGGCCAGCACCTCGAGGCCGACGGGGCCGCCGGTGGCGGCGCGCAGCCGTTCGAGCCGGTCGCGGCCGATGTCCACGGCGGCGGTGCAATACGGCAGGGGCAGCATGGTGCTGCGGGTGAACGGCCCCGCGGCGGTGAAGCCGAAGTGCTCGGAGACGTGGCGGTAGCGGCGGCGGCGGCACTCCTGGGCGAGACGCTCGATCCACGCCTCCTGCCGAGGCTGCCAGGCGGCGGTCAGCACCGACAGCCACACGCCGTGGCCGTACAAGGCTCCCTCCTCCGCATAGAGGTCGAGCATGCGCTCGGTCCAGCCGGGGAGGGCCCTGGTGGAGAATCCCCAGGAATCGTCGATGTCCCACTCGAGCGCGGCGACCAGCCCCTCGGCGAAGAGCGGCCGTACCGCCTCGCGGAAGGCGTCATCGGTCAGAAGATTCAGACCCACGCGAGGCGGCATGGCGGCTGTTCGTTCCGCTCAGCGGGTGGCCGGGGTCACGAGTTGGGGGCTGGACTCGGGCAGCGCCATCATCATGCCGCAGGCCGGACAGGGAAGAGGACTGCTCGACTTCATTCCCTGGGTGTTGCTCGCCACATCGAGGAGCTGGGTGGCCTTCTCACGGAGATTCTGGTTCATGGCTCTCTTCCTGACTGGGGGGTTACACGCTGGAGGGCGTGAGGAGCCGGACGAGGCAATACCTGTCCGGCTCACTTGGGAAGGTGGAGTTGCCCCTCGCCGGAGGTGACGAGAAAAGGCGGGAGGAGACGCGAGCCCTGTCTGGATGCCCGCTGTGGAGTCGGGCTGCCTTGTCGCCCAGACCCATCGATGTTAGGGCCCTCGTATGGGTCGAACCTTCACCCCCGTCGTCGTGCGCGACTACCGCCCCGCGGACGTGGACGCCCTGATGGACCTGTTCCGCACCGCGGTGCTCCAGGTGGCGCGGCGCGACTACACCGAAGCCCAGGTGCGGGCCTGGGCCGGGCGGATGGATCGGGCGCGCTGGATCGAGCGCCTGAAGGCCAGACCCACCTTCGTCGCCGAGGTGGATGGGCGGATCGCCGGCTTCAGCGACCTGGAGCCCGACGGCCACATCGACATGCTGTTCGTCCATGCGGACCATCAAGGCCGGGGCGTCGCAACGGCGCTGTTCAATCACATCCTGGCCCGTGCGAAGGAGGCGGGCCTCGGGCGCCTCTACACCGAGGCCAGCCTGACCGCCCGGCCGTTCTTCGAGCGCCACGGCTTCACCGTCATCGCGGCGCAGGACGTACCCGTCGCCGGGGAGGTGCTACGCAACTTCCGGATGGAGCGGGTCCTCTAGACGGTTCAGCGCGCGGAAGTAGCCACTGCTGGGGACAGTCCGCCCCCTCACTCCAGATATGCCGGGAACTTCGGCAGTGCGCGAATGTCCTCCGGCGCATGCTGTACCAGGAAACGCCCGTGGGTGTCCTGGATGAGCGCCTCGACCCGTTCGAAGGACGCGAGCGTCTCCGGGCGGCTGAGGTTGAAGTGCGGCACGACATGGCTCCGCCAGTTCTCGCGCGTATGGCAGAGATCGCCTGATAGGACGAACGTGCCCGCCTGCGGGAGCCGGACGACGAGCGACTGATGTCCGGGAGTATGGCCGGGCGTCTGAACGATGCGCACGCTGCCATCGCCGAAGACATCGGCATCGCCGTCGAGGAGTTGCAACTTCGCCGTGCGATATGCGGAGAACACCGTCACATCCACACCGAGTGGCGTCGGGGTCTGGGTCGCCCAGTCGAACTCGCGCCGCTGGAGGAGCCACGTGGACGAGGTGAACGCATTGGCATTGCCGGCATGGTCGGCATGCAGATGTGAAAAGGCGACATAGCGCACGTCCTGGTGGTCGAGACCGAGCTGCCGCAATTGAGTGCTCAGCGGAGTATCGACGTAGGTCCGATTCCCCACCGGGTCGGCTCCGGGCGCCTGGGCAATGGAGTCGCTCAGCCCCGTGTCCCACAAGAACACGCCTTGGGGATGCCGGATCAGGAAGCAAGGAACGGTGAGCGTACCGGCCTGGCCCGTGGGCTCGCCGCTGCCCGAGAAGAACCCCATGTCCTTGATTTCGATCCGACCGCAGTCGAGCACGTAGAGACGAATCGGAGGTGGCTCCTCGGCGGCGGAGGCCGGCGCGCCGGCAGCGGGTGACCTCGCCCCGGTGCACGCGGTGCAAAGGACAGGCATGAGCATGAAAAAAAGCAGGTGGGAGATTCGGGACATGTTCTTCTCCTCCAGATGTCGGCTCGGGACCCGAGTCTCCACTCTGTAATCTCAGGGACGAATCATGTCGAAGCAAAATCGCACCCGCCCGAGGTGGCGCCTCCGCCAGAGATGAAAGACATCACTGCCTGGCAGCCCGTTCCACACGCATGGATTGACAATCAAAGCGCAGCCGTCCGTCAGCCCACTCCTTGAAAAACGCATGCTTCCGTGGCGGGGCCCACCTCCATGGGCCTCCTATCTTTCCTACGTGCCGAGGCAGGCGAGCCCGTCTACGGGCAGAGGAAACTGGCGATGTGCGCGGCAGCGGCATCAGCCGAGGCCGGTTCCCGCCACATGTTGTGGGTCGACCCGGAGAGCTCGACCCAGCGCCCATGCCGGACGTTGCTCTCGAACGCCATCGCGGCCTGTTCGAAGGCCGAATCGGCGGCACTTGTGTCGACGCCCAGGGAAAGCGGAATCGTGGGCAGGCTGAAGTCACGGGTGATGAGCAGCGCCTTCCGCACCGCGGGCCACGTCTCCGTCACATCGAAGTAGGTATAGGCGGTGAGCCCGGTGATGTACTCGTCGTACGTCATGCCCGAGGAGACCGGATCGAAGAACAAGGTCTCGAGGTCGATCACGCTGTAGGGTCCGGCGGGCAGGCCGAAGGCGTTGTCCGGGAGGAACTGGATGGACGGAACCTCGCCGAGCGAGATCTGTCCATCATCGAGGAGCACCACCTTGTTGAGCACCCGGTTGGGATGAGCCTTCTGGAAGGCCAGTACCTGCAGCGCTCCGACCGAGTGGCCCGCGAGGTATGCTTTGTGGATCCCCTCCTGCTTCATGAAGGCGAGAATGACCTTGTTCATCAGGCCGACGAGGTCGGTCCTGGTGGCATGGTCCGACAGCCCCTGGTTGAGGGGGTCGATGGAGAGAACGGCGTAATTCGCGAAGATCTCCCGGTGGAAGATGGAATCCCCGGTGCTGCCCGGGTTGCCGTATCCGGGGATGTAGATGATTGTCTTCTGCTTGCCGTGGTTCCAGTACACGCCGTGGAACGAGAGTCCCTCCTGCTCGACCCAGACATCTCGAATGGAGACCTGTGCCCTGGCTGAAGTGGCTCCCACCAGGAGCACGGCAGCGGCAATCCCCATCATCCATGACCCGATTCTCGTGCGATTCATCTGGTTGTCCTTCCCCGAGGAGAGCGCAATCGCTCCCATCTGCTGGTAGCGGTCCATTGGCAGTCATGACGAGGTCTGTCAATGGCGAATTGTCCGGCGGGGGGAAGGGGCGCTGCCATTGGAAACGCCTTTCCAGACCGCTGTTCAGATGGGTTGGGCCGTGACTTCCATCATCTTCTTCACGAGCGCGGAGCGGTCGGTCTGGGGCGCCCCCTGCATCTCCCAGTCGCCGATCTGGATCGAGCTCTCGACGATGAACTTGCAGCGCTCGTAGCGCCGTTGCATGAATCGGGACAGGAGCGCCTCCACCGGAGCGACCTCCGCGAGCAGCTCCGAGAGCACCACCGCGTCCTCGACGGCCATGCCCGCCCCCTGCGAGAGGTGCGGCGTCATCGCATGGGCCGCATCGCCCATCAGCACCACCCTGCCCCGGTACCAGGGCTCGGGAACGAAGATCACCTCCATGGGCTTGTAGACCACCTGCTTCGGGTCGGTGATCTGCTCTCGCAACCGGCCGAGGAGCCCGCCGAACTCCATCAGGCGCTCCCTCATGAGCTCCGCGAGCTGGTCCTCCGGCATCCTCGGGTTGCCCGGCTCCGAGGATGTCAAGAACATGTACATCAGGTCCTTGGACAAGGGACAGAGCCCGGCGTTGTGATTCTTCCCGTAGCAGACCACCAGATGGTCGACCTCGGGTGGGCGCGGGAAGTTGTGACGGAAGACCGACTGTCCCGTGAAGCGCGGCTTCAGCTCCTTCCCGAAGACCATGCTCCGGACCTTGGAGTAGAGCCCGTCGGCACCCACGACGAGGTCATACCGGCCCCGCGTGCCATCGGTGAACAGGACCTCCACGCCGTCGGGGTCCTGCTCGAGGTGCTCCACCGTGAGGCCCAAGCGGATGGTGGTGCCCTTCTCCACCGCGGTGGTGCTGAGCACTTGATGGAGCGCCAGCCGGGAGATGCCCAGGTTGGCCGGGTACTCCGGCCCCGCCGCACGCGCCCCGGGCAACATCCGCAGAAGCTCGCCCGCCGCCGTGTAGAGGCCCATGTTCTCGTACGCGAATCCCGCTTCGAGAATGCGGTCGACCAGACCCAGCTGGGCCATGGCCCGGATGACGTTGCATTGCTGGATGATGCCAACGCCGTAGACGGTCCACTCCTTCTTGACCTCCACGAGCTCGACCTCGATGCCCCGGTTGCGCAGGCCCGAAGCCAACGACAAGCCTCCAATCCCACCACCGACAATCAACACCTTGTTCACACGGGCCATCCTGGCTGTCTCCTGAAAGCAGGGCGTGCGCCCCTCACCTGGTACGAGGCGTCTGGGTGACTGGCGGCCACGGTATCACCTGGACGTCGACCTGCCTGCGCACTCGAGCTGTATTCCGCTAGGGTACCGCTGCTCTGGAGGGGCCATGGGGAAGCAGTACGAAGGAATCGCGGCGCGGCTGAACTTCACCACGCCTGGGCGCTCGGCGCGCAAAGCGTGGCCGAAGCTGAAGCTCGGGGATGGGCAGTCCGTCGAGGAGATCCTCGAAGCACTCAAGGAGCGGCCCGCGTTCGAGGTGGCCGCCTCGAGCGACTGGTTCGTGGAGCTGCAAGGCGTGGTGGCGGCGAGCGACATCGATTCCATTGCCGCACAGGTCGCGGGCCTCGCCTCGGCGGCGGCGGCGAAAGGTGCGCACGCGGAGTGGGCCCGCTTCCCCCTGGAGGGGAATGCCTTCCTGTGTCAGGTGTGGGACGGCAAGCGGAAGAAGTTCGTCGAGGCGGAGCCCGAGGCCAGGCACGTCCAGGCCGACTATCGCTTCATCCAGAAGGGGCTGCGCGAGGAGGCGAAGAAGCTCGAGACCGCGCCAGCGAAGGCCCCCGCTGAACGGGGGCTCGTGTGCGGCTGCGGCGCGCCGGTCCAGCGGACGGCCACGCGCTGCGGTTCCTGTGGACGAAACTTCAAGGAGCCCCTTCTCACGGATGCGCTTCCCCCGAACTGGAAAGAGGCACTCTCCTCCGCAAGAAGACGGCTCCGCGAGCTCGGGCTCCATCCCAACGCGGAAGACAGCTTCGAGGGCTTCGCCGAGCTGCATCCCCAGAACGCGAAGCAGGCGCTGGGGGCTCCCGGGATTCTCCGTGACGTGGGCATCACCTTGCTCGCGCCCGAGGAGCTCGAACGGCGCAAGAGGCTCTTCGAGGACGTCTCGAGCTGGCCCCGGAAGTTTCCGCTGGGTCGCAGCAAGGACCTTCTCGAGTGGGTGGATTACGCGATGGAGCGGGCGCTGGATGCGGACCGCCCGACGATCGAGAGGCTCGTGGCCGAACGGCGAGACACCCTCGAGACGCTCCGAGACGTGAAGCGCACCCAGCCCGGTTGGTTCACCGCGGCTGCCGCGGCGGGCGAGAAACGCGGGTATGTCGCGACCCTCGGACCCCGGATGAACGTCCTGCTCGCGGTGGCGGGCAAGGCGCCGGTGGGGACCGAGGAGTGGGAGCTCCGAGCCGTCCTTCGCATGGCGCCCGAGCGCGTGCCCGCGAACCGCAAGCGCGCGCTGCTCGCTCAGGCGGAGAAGAACGGGCTCGCCTCCAGCGCCGGGCTCGGCCGCTGGCTGGATGCCATCCGGTGGGTGGAGCGTCGAAGCCTCGCGGAGGCCCTCTCCTCGCTCCTTCGACGAGCGGCGGAGGCGAACGCGAAGAAGCCGGCTCCCGAGGGACTCGTCTGGCTCGCCCAGCACGTGCTCGCATGGAAGGAGGATGGACGAAAGTTGCAGCTGTGGCCCCTCCCCGATGAGGAGCTCGAGCGCGCGCTGAAAGAGGTCGTGAAGGCGGGGCTTCCGGCGGGTCTCACCCGCTTCCGCGAGGAGAAGGTGGCAGCGCCGCGAGGCATCGAGGGCCGTGAAGCCTGGGCGCTCGAATTCCACCGGGTGAAGACGCCCAAGGTGCGCTGCCCGGAGTGCGGCGCGTCCATCGCTCCGAAAGCGGAGCTGCGCATCCCCAAGCTGGGCAAGACCCTCGGCGCTCGGACGGTCCGCATCTACGAGTGCGAGGCGTGTGCTCGCGAGGAGCCCACGCCCGACAAGCTTCAGGTCCTCGTGGAAGCAGGCGCGCCCGGGAAGACGAAAGCGCCCGTGCACTTCGTGGATTATCCCGATGTCCACGAGGCACGGACGCTCGTGAAGAAGGGCTTCGACGAGAAGCGCTACCGCATGTTCCTCGAGCAGAACGGGTTACTGGCGCCCCGTGCCGTCAAGCTCGGTGGATACGCTGGCGCCTACGAAGACCCGGAGCAGCTCCAGATCGGAGTGAGGTGCGAACACCCGTCGGTGCTTCTCCACCTCTCGCCCGCGGCACTTGGACTTCAGCTCCCCAAGTCCCGGGTCGCGGTGGAGCTCTGCATGAAGCCCGGCTGCAAGCGGCCGGGCGTGTCCGAAGAGGTCAGCACGGACTGACGCACAGCGGTTGGGCAGGCAACCCTCCCGTGGCTTTGACAGGCTCCGTCCAGCCTCCCTATCGTCCCCCAATGCGGAACAGGTTCAGGATCTTCATCATCGCCACGCTCTCGGCATGCACCCTGCTGGGTGTGCTGCTGGTGATGAACTTCGCGTCCATCTTCTTCTGGTCGATCACCCCCAGCACTCCGTTCAGCGAAGCACGCCGCCCCGCTCCGCCCGACTACAGCCAGGCCTCCGCCTGGAGCGCACTTCCCGAGCTCCACGATCTCGCGGACACGCTCCCGCCGTCGAGCCCGGGGCTCGATCAATCCCAGGCGCTCGTGGACGTCTTCTACGTCCATCCCACCACCTATGTCGGCGGCGAGTGGAATGGCCCCATCGATGACACCTCCCTCAATGCGGCGACCGACCGGGTGGCGACGCTCGTTCAAGCGAGCGCCTTCAATGCCTGTTGCGCCATCTACGCGCCTCGCTACCGGCAGGCGAACATCACCGCCCTCACCGGACAGGTTGAGGAGAGCCAGGCCGCGGTGGACCTCGCATATCAGGACGTCGCCGCGGCGTTCCGCCACTGGCGGGAGAAATACAATCACGGACGGCCCTTCATCCTCGCATCACACAGCCAGGGGACCGTGCATGCCAGGCGCCTCCTCCGTGAAGCCGTGAGCGGGACTCCACTGCGGCACCAGCTCGTCGCCGCGTATCTCATTGGGATTCCCATGCCAGAGGGTGCGCTCCGGCAGAGCCTTCCCGACATTCCCATTTGCACGTCGCCCGAGCAGACCGGCTGTCTCATCAGCTGGAACGCACGCGGCGCTGGCTACACGGAGCGCATCCAGGTGCGGGAGCCCGTGACGGACACGACCGCCGCGTCGGGTCCCTCCCTCTGCGTGAATCCCCTGACCTGGCGGCACGACACGGAACCGGCCCCACGGGAGAGAAACGAAGGAGCCGTGTTCCTCGAAGCGACCCCACCCCGGGTGATGCCAGGACTCACCGGTGCGCAATGCAAGGAGGGGAAGCTGGAGGTCCTCCTCGGCGAAGACCTGCAGCGCGACTTCATGAGCCGGCTGCTCGACCACACGCTGGGCGCGGGCAACTACCATCCCGTGGAGTTCCAACTCTTCTACATGAACATCCGCCGCAATGCGTCCGAGCGGGTGGCGGCGTTCCTGCGCACGAGAGCCACCGCGAACACCCGGAGTGACCCGTAGCTCCACGGGCCCACCTGGGTGGTGTGCTCCCTGTTTCCCGACACCCTGTATTGACGGGAAAACACGGCAAACCCCATAATGCCCGAGCTGGTTGCTGGAGCAGCAAGCGCCCGGTCGCGCGGATCGCCAGTGCTGCGCGACGTCCACGCCCTTGGCCCGCGCCGCTCACGGGTGATTCCAATGCCACTTCAATTCGAGCGTCTGGTCTGGTGGTTCGTCAAGGGTCGATTCCGCTACACGGAGGCGGAAAAAAACCTGATCACGTTGGAGAGCGAGGTTCGGGCGCTGCTCGAGAAGGCTTCGAACGAGAAGCTCCTCGAGAAGCTCGATGCGCTCACCGCGAAGAAGATCCCCGAAACCGGGTACAAGGAGCTCGAAACAAAGCTCAAGGCCCTCAAGCGGGAGGCGACTCCCAAGGGCCCTCCGCCCAAGCCCAAGAACACGACCTCCCCCGGACCCAAGGGCAGGAGCCACAGCGAGAGTGAGAGCGAGAACGAGAGTGATAGCGAGAGCGATGAGGGCCTGAACGAGCTGGTGCGCATGTTCGGCAAGCCTCAGCCGGAGAAAAAGCCAAAAGCCAAACCCGCTTCGACCCTGGCGCTCAAGCAGGAAACTCCGCTCGAGACCAAATCCCGCCATTGGGAGCAGGAGTACATCGATGCGGCGACCCAGGCCAACCCCAAGAGCAGGGCCTCCAAGAACATCATGAATCATCCTGTCAACCAGCCAGCCGTTCTGCGCGAGCTACCGCATCCCCTGGCGGGTGGCAGATACGTGCAGATCCGAACGCAGACCTCGCGGAGTGACGACCATTTCCGGATCGTCCTCGAAGTCAACGACCAGGGACCCATCAAGGGCGGCATCGTCGCGGCCATCTGGGGACTGAGCCACGATGAGATGCGTCGAACCAATAAATTCTGGGTCTACACGCGCGTGAAGAAAAACGACTGGGTTCACCACAGCGGAGACGAGCGGTGGTGATTCGCCGGGACGGCAGCGGGTCGAACCGCACGCCGTCCCAGCCACTCCCTGCCTACCACATGTCCGCCCCACACGCCCAGCGACGGCTCGAGCACTGGCAGAGCCCAGGCGTGCCATTGTTGAAGACACACGTGGTCTCAGAACCTTCCACGCGGCAGAAGGTGTAGTTCATGGACTCGCACGAGGTGGCAAGGGCTTCGCTTTGAGGAGAAGCACTCTCGGACGAAATCTCCTGCTCGGATTCGACACCACCACAGCCCGTGGTGACCGTGACGAGAGCAAAAGCAAACGCAAGCAGGTGACGACGCAGCATGATGACTCCTGGGACTGCAAGTGAAACCCCAGGATTGGACAAGAGGAATCTACCTGTCAATCAAAGAACCGTGGTGGGGAGGGAGGCGAACCCTCGTTCTTCCAATACCCTCACCCCGTCCCTCTCCCGAAGGGAGAGGGGTGATTCACACGTACCCGAAACGGCGGCGCAGGAACCACTCCGTTCCCAGCAGCCCCACCAGCGCCACCAGGTAGTACCAGCGATCCCACAGCGGCCGGTCCTTCGCCCGCCCCACCTCCACCACCGGTGGGTCCAGCAGCGGCACGTCATCCGGTAGCCCACTCATCGGCAGCCGGAAGGCCTTGCCGCTCGTGTACTTCGCGATCTGCTCCATCAGCTCCGGCCTCACCGAGGCGTCCGACAGCTCCGGGCCCACCGCTCGCACCGCCACCGCGTCCTCGCCCTTCCCCAGGTCCGTCTCGCCCTTCTTCGCCGTCGCCACCAGTTTGTATGGGCCCGGCGCTGGCGGCGCGAACTCCAGCCGCACCACCCCGTCCGGCCCCGTCTGCCCCACCTGCACCGCCACCGGCTTCTGCGTGTCCACCGACACCAGCTCCACCCGCACCTGCGCGTCCTGCGCCGGCTGGTAGTCCGCCGTCCTCGATGACACCACCACCCCCACCGGCTTCCCGGGCTCCACCGAGGGCGGATCCGCCGTCACGTTCAGCGTCGTCAGGTCCGGGTCTCTCACCAGCCAGCGCAGCGCGTTGCCCCAGAACCGTTCATACGTGCGGCTCGGCGAGCCCCCCTTGTGCGCCGTGAACGCCCAGTACCAGCTCGCGTCCGTGGCCACCACCATCGCCCGGCCCCGCCCGTAGTCCCACACCGCCACCAGTGGCGCGTTCTTCCCGTCCACCGTCATGAACGGATGGTCCATCAGCACCGTCGCCCCCGGTTTCGCCCTCGTCAGGTTCGCTCCCGGAATCGCCGGCAGCTCCGCCCACGCCGTCTCCGTGCTCGCCCCTCCCGAGGCCATCGCCGTCACCGGGTGCCTCAAGCCCTCGGGCGTCAGCCGCACCTTGAAGGCCTCCGGATTCGCCGGGCCCGCGCCCTCCACCGGCAGCGACTCGTACAGCGTGGGCATGTTCGCACGGCCCTCGCCCAGCACGCTGTCCCCGCCAATCATCACCAGCGCCCCGCCGTTGTGCACGTAGCGCTCCAGGTTGCGCTCGTACTGGGCAATCGACAGCGACGAGTCCGTGTATCCAAAGTTCTGGAAGATGACGACGTCGAACGTGTCCAGCTTCGTGTCGAAGATCTCCTCCATCGGGAAGGGAATCAGCGACAGCTCGCGCTCCTGGCTCACCACTCCCGGATCATCCGACATCGTCCTCAAGATGTAGAAGGACACCAGGTCCACGTTCGCATCCTGGCGCAACAGGCCCCGCAGGAAGCGCTCGTCCCACGAGGGCCGGCCCACCACCAGCAGCACGCGCACGCGGTCTCGAATCACCTTCAGCACGAACGAGCGCGTGTTGTTGTCCCCCACCGCCTCGTCCGGGTACACGGGCATGCTCACCGTGTAGACGAAGCGCCCCGTCTGGTCCGGCGTGAACGTGAAGCCCACCGGCTTCACGTCGTCCGAGGACTCGAAGCGCACCGTCTTGCTCGCCACCACCTTGCCTTCCTGCTTCAGCACCACCGGCACGTCCTGCCCCGAGAAGCCCCGGCCGTGCACCTGCACCTCCACCGTGATGGAGTTGCGCACGAAGGCGAAGTCATCCACCTTCACCCGCTCCACCGCCAGGTCCTTCAACGCCTCCTTGCCCACGAGGAACGTCGACACCGGCACGCCCAGGTCCGCCAGCGCCGCGCGCGCACGGCCCACCGCCCCGCCCGCCAGCTCCACGTTGTCCGCGCCGTCGCTCACCATCAGCACGCCCGCCAGCTTCTTCGAGCCCTGTGCCCCCGCTCCCACCGAGCGCAGCGCCGACAGCAGGTCCGACGTCCCCGCCCGCGCCGGCTCCTTCGCCAGCGCCTCGGCCGACGTGGGCGACAGCTCCGGGTCGAAGCCGTACACCTCCACCGTGTACCGGTCCTGCAACGCCGCCAGCCCCGGCGCCGCCTGCTCCAGGAAGGCGGCCGCCTGCGCCGAGCGCGTCATGCCCCCCGGCTCCACCGGGAAGTTCATCGACGCCGAGCGGTCCACCAGCACCGCCACCCGGTTCTTCATCCGCGCCACCTGCAGGTTGCGGATGCCGGGCTCCAGCAGGAAGAAGAGCGCCGCCAGGCCCGCGCCCGCGCGCAGGAGCCACAACGGCCAGCGCCGCAGCCGTGAGGGCTCGCGCCTCACTCCCCACGCCGCCAGCCCCACTCCGAGCGCCACCCCCACCCCCAGCAGCACCAGCGCCCACACGGGCAGTGGCGAGAGGCTGACGAGCTTCCAGGCATTGAAGGGTGTGGTTTCCATGAAGGTGGGCCAGGGCCTCTCGGGTCAGCGGCGCTTGTTGAGGATGAGCGGCAGGTGGACGGCGTCGTCCTTGTAGTCCAGGCAGAGCGCGTACATGCACAGGTTGATGCCCAGCCGGATGGCCAGCTCGCGCTGCGGCTCGCCGCCCGGGGAGACGTCGAACTCGTAGTCTCCCGCCTCGCTGCGGCTCCAAGCACCCGCCACGTCGTTCTGCGAGTACATCACCGCCGCCCTCTTGCCGATATTGGCCGACAGCAACTGTGGTTTGTTGAGCAACCGCCCTGGCGCCGAGTCCAGCAGGAAGAAGCTCTTGAAGACGACGTGGCTGGAGGGCACCGGGGTGAGCGGGCTCTGCGGCAGCACCCGCGCCAGCTCCCGCCGGAAGCTGGCGTCGAAGCCGTCCCCGTCGCTGGCGTCGTTGGCATCCGCCAGGAGGAAGCCGCCGAAGGTGAGATAGCGCCGGAGGTTCTCCACCTCGGTGTCGCTGAAGGGCGGGAAGCCCCCGTCCCCTCCCAGGTAGAGGAAGGGGTACTCGAAGAGGTCCGCGCTCGAGAGCGCGAAGGGGCGCGCGTCCGGCACCACCTCCACCGAGGTGCGCCGCTGCACCTCCCACGCGATGCGTCGGAGGCCAGACAGTCGGGCATCCCACCGGCCGCCGTGCCGGGCGACGGCGGGGATGAAACGGCTCTTCTCACCAAAAGCGGACGCACGTCCGGCCAGCAGCGGGACGAGCGCCGCGCCGCCGAGCAGGAGGTGTCGTCGGCTGAGGGGGCGCACGGGCATGGGGGTTCTATATACCGTCGACGCGCCCTTGCATTCCCCGCTATAGAGGTCCCCCATGGCGAAAGGCGGACAGACGCCGAAAGACCCTGCCTCCCCCCGGATGCAGGCGGCATGGAAGCTCAAGGACTCGGGGGATGTGGTGGCCGCGCGCCGCGAGGCCGAGCGCATCCTGGCGGACAATCCCGAGCCGGACGACAAGCTCCAGGCCGAGGAGCTGCTGCGCCGCTCCACCACGCCTCCCGCCCTCTACGGCTTCGCGGCCCTGGGCGCCTTCATCCTCGTGCTGCTCGTGGTGCTCGCCGCCACGCGTTCCTAGGACACCGTCTTGGACGCCTACCTCGCGGCCCTCAAGGCCTATCAGACCTTCAATCCCTCCGGCTGGGTGGCCATCTACCGGCTCCTCCCCATGTGGGCCGGCATCGTGTGTTGCGTGCTGGGGCTCCTGCTGCTGCTCTTCGGCGGCGGGCGCTTCTTCCGCGTGCTGGCCGGTCCCATGGGCGCGCTCATCGGCCTGGGCTGGACGGGCGTGCTGCTCGCGAAGTTCGGCGTCACCGGCACCGACCCGCGCCTGCCCACCGCCGCCGCCGCGGTGCTCGCCATGGTGGGGTTCCTCTTCCCTCCCGCCGTCGTCTACCTCGGCGTGGGCATCCCCGTGGGGCTGCTCGGAGGGGAGATCGCCGGGCCCAAGGACTACCTCGTCGGCTTCGCGCCGGGCCTCATCCTCGGAGGCCTCGTCGCCGCGGTGCTCAACCGGCAGGTGTCCGCCATCCTGGCCTCCATGCTGGGGGCGTGGATGCTCGTCATCGGCGCGCTGGCCGCCCTGCACCAGTTCGGCGGGCTCGTCACCGCCATGGCCAGCCAGCCCTGGGGCCTCATCATCGCCGCGGGGCTCTTCGCCCTGGCCGGCAGTGTCTACCAGATCGCCGTGCGGCCCTCTCCCGAGGAGGTCGAGCGGCAGAACGCCGAGCGCCAGCGGTTGAAGATGCGCAAGGCCGAGCAGAAGGCCCTGGAGAAGCGCTGGAGCGCCTCCCGGGGTGGCGAGTAGGCACCTCGGAGCGACCTTTACCTCCAACCGGGGCCGCGCGTAGAGTCCGCGCCCCCCTGCACCCCCCCTCGGGGGACGAGCGACACCGATGGGCCAGGCCAAGCGCAAGGAGAAGAACCCGGAGGCGAAGGAGCCACCGCGCCCCGATGCGGAGGGCGCTCCCGCCGCGGGCGCGGACGCCGGTTCCCCCGTGCCCTGGAAGAAGCCCGAGGGGCTGTCGCGCCGGGGTTGGGCGGTGCTCGCCGCCGTCCTCCTCTTCATCCAGTTCCCGCTCATCCACTACGCCCTCTTCCGGGGCGAGGCGGACACCACCACCACCGTTCCCTACCAGCAGGACTTCTCGGATCCGGGCGTGGTGCAGCGCGACTTCTTCTCCACTGGCGGCCACTGGCGCGTGGTGGACGGGCAGCTGCTGTCACCCGGCGTGAAGAACAACCCGCTGTGGCTCCAGGCGAAGCTGCCGCGCGACGTGGCCATCGAGTTCGACGTCCGCTCCGAGTCTCCCGAGGGCGACATCAAGGTGGAGGTCTTCGGCGACGGCACGGACCACGCGTCCGGGTACGTGTTCATCCATGGCGGGTGGAACAACTCGCTGTCCATCATCGCCCGGCTGGACGAGCACGGCACCCCGCTGGAGGCGCTCCAGCGGCAGGCCCGGCGCGTGGCCGAGAAGAATGGCGGCAAGGGCGAGGGCCTGGTGGAGACGGGCGTCTTCCGCGAGGACACGCACATGCGCGTGGAGGCCCGGCCCTACCCGGTGGAGATCGGCCGCACCTATCACTGGCGTATCGAGCGCAGGGGCTCGCTGCTACGCTGGACCATCGACGGCAAGCCGTTCATGGAGTTCGATGACCCCATTCCCCTCGAGGGAAGGGGGCATGATCGCCTGGGGTTCTCCAGCTGGGAGGCCCAGCTCTTCTTCGACAACCTGAAGATCCAGCCGCTGTGAGTCGGGACATGACCAGCGGCGGATCATCAGAGGTCAGGGGTACCAACGTGCGCAGAGTCGGAATCTTTGGCTGGGGAGTGGTCGCTCCCCGCTCGCGGAACATCGAGGCCTTCGAGCGGAACCTGGCATCGGCGGAGAGCTGGCTCTCCCCCTTCGAGGGCTTCGGTCCCAACAACTTCCTGGTGGGCCAGCCGGACTTCGATTTCACGGAGTACAAGCCGTGGATCGACGCGCGCTTCCCCGCCACGCGCTTCGCCCAGCTCGAGAAGAAGATGGGCATGCCCACGAAGATGGCCATCGGCTCCTTCATCCAGGCGCTGGGCCAGAACCCGGGGCTCGAGCAGGAGCTGCAGGGGCTGGGGCCTCGCGCGCACGTGTACGTGGGCACCGGGCTGGGAGATCTGCCGACCATCCACGACATCACCCTGGGCCTGCACCGCGCCCAGCGGCGGTGGGACCGGTTCTGGGCCTCGCCCGAGCGCAACAGCGCCCTGCGCCGCTGGCAGGAGACGCGCGAGCCTCTGCCGGGCATGCCTCCCGAGCCCTCCACGGTGGAGGAGCTCGAGCGCGACGTGGCCGAGGAGGCCTGGTGGCACTTCTGGGCCGGCAAGTCCCCCGAGCTGCGCGAGTACCTCGCCGAGCAGAAGGAGATCGAGGGCCTGGGCGTCGAGGGTGGCAACGTGGAGGCCGCCAAGCTGGCCGTCATCAAGGAGAAGCGGACGCGCAACCAGCGTCTGCAGAAGAAGTGGGGCGCACCCGAGCCGCCCTGGAACGCGGTGCCGGCGGAGATCCTCTGGAACATCCACAACACCCCCGCCTCGCAGATTTCGATGATGGGCAAGCTCACCGGCATGACGTTCGCGCCGGTGGCCGCGTGCTCCTCGTTCGGCTACGGGCTGAAGCTGGCGCTGGATGCCATCCGCCGGGGTGATGCCAAGGCGGTGGTGATGGGGATGACGGATCCGCCCCCGCACGAGCTCACGGTGGGTGGCTTCTACAACGCGCGCGTGGTGAGCGCGGACGGCGCGGTGTCCAAGCCGCTGACGCAGCTGCGCGGCACGCACGTGGCCGGCGGCTCGGTGGTGTGGATCCTCGGTGACCTGGAGCACTTCACCGCCAAGGGCTTCAAGCCGCTGGGCATGGAGCCCGTCACCGTGGGCGTCACCGCGGACGCGGACCACATCATCACGCCCTCGAAGGAGGGCCCCTCCGTGGCCATCCACGAGGCCCTGCAGTCCGCGGGCATCACGCCGGCCGAGGTGGGCAGTTGGGACCTGCACGCCACCGCCACCCCGGGCGACGTCCTGGAGATGGAGACGCTGCGCGCGGTGCTGCCCGAGACGGTGCTGGTGACGGCGCGCAAGGGCACCTTCGGCCACGGCATGGGCGCCGGTGGCGGCTGGGAGCTGACGGCCCAGTACCTCGGCTATGCCCGGGGCCAGGTGTTCCCCACCCCGCTGGCCGAGGCGGAGCTCAACAAGGGACTTGGCCAACTGCACAGCCGCTACGTCTTCGACAAGGCGGTGGCCGCGCCCCAGGGCTGCGCCGGCAAGCTCTCCATGGGCGTGGGCGGCATCAACGCCTGCGTCATCTCGCGCCCCTGGCGCTGAAGCGCACCCCGAGGGGCGGGCTCGTTCCACCCGCCCCCCGGCGCGTCCGCGCTCAGTAGATGTAGAGCGTGTCCGACCAGTTCTGGTTGTTGAAGGCCGAAGTGACCTGCGAGACAAAGCTCCCGCTGGTCACGTTCTGCAGCGTGTAGTGGCGCCACAGGCCCACCATCATGTTGTTGGTGTCGTACAGGGGCTTGGTCTCGTCCTGGTACACGGCCGAGTTCGCGAAGGTGGAGAAGTAGGTGCTCGCGGTGCCGTACTCGTACGTCCACACGCCCACCGTCCCGTTCCAGTTGTAGTAGGTGTCGGGGTAGTCGCGGACGTCCTCGCAGTAGTCCTGGCCGTCCACCCGCTCGCACACGAAGACGAACCCGAACGCCTGGATGTCGAAGGCCAGCGCCGACTTGTCACGCGCCGGCACCTGCTGGAGCTGCGGATTCACCACCAGCTTGCCGGCCCGGACCGCCTCCCGCGCATCGGGCTTCGGCCGCGACAGCGACGAGGACTCCGCATCCCGCTCGGAACCACCGCACGCCACGGCCCCCAGCCCGCAAGCCAGCCATGCCAATACCTTCATGCTCTTCATACGTGCTTCCCCCTCGAGAACCGCCCGCCCCTCTGGCGGGACGGAAGCCTTCACGGCTCACCCAAAGGCAATCACAGTCGGCGGGCGGTACGCCAGGGAGTGAATCGTAAAAAGATTCTCACACACCTCGGGTATGAGCACGCGTAGCCCGGCAGGCAACACCCGTTGACGGAGGTCGTTGCCTCCCAGGCTACGCACGCCCACCGCGCATCAGTCGAGCCTCACGCCGTCGCCCTCGACGTGCACCTTGTCCAGGGTGAGGCCCATCGCCTGCTCCAGCAGGTCCTTGCTCAGCTCCCGCGCCAGCTTCAGCTGGTCCGGGCGCCCCTTGTCGCGCCCCTCGGTGTAGAGCCCGCGGACGATGGAGCCCGCGAGCACCACCGACTCGTACATCTCCTGCTTGTCGCGGTCGGACAGCCGCCGCTCCTTGAGCGCCAGGGCGATGCCCTCGTTGAGCTGCTCCAGCATGCTCTCCCGCTGCTCGCCGTTCAGCTCCTGGTTCTTGAGCGCCTGGTAGGCCGACGCGAAGAGGAAGTTGAAGGCCCCGGCGAGGTTGTTCTTCAACCGCTGCTCGTCGTTCCGATCCAGGTGCTGGTCATAACCCTTCAGCAGCCCGGCGAAGGCGGTCTCGAGCGACTGACGGTGCGCCTCGTCGATGTCCTGGAGGCCCGCGGCCAGCCGGCGGGGCACGATGGGCCCACCCACCGAGCGGAACGACGACACCGCGAGCGGCAGCTTCACCTGCAGGATGCTGGAAGCCTCCTCCGTGCCCACGACGGCCTGGCGCCCCCCAGCCGTGTTCCTCGCCTGCTCCCGCAGATCGTGAGCCCACCACTGCTTGCGGAAGAAGAGCTTGAGGTTGCCGTTGACGAACATGCTGCCGCTGTACTGCCGGTAGGGGCTCGAGGGCTGCGCACCCGCCTCACCCGCCGAGCCGAGCAGGATGCACCCCACGGCGATGACGAAAACCGTCCTGGAAAAGTCGTTCATGTCCCCCTCCACACTGTTCGGGAAGTCGCGCTCCACGGGAGTCAGCCCGGTACTCCGGCCCACAATCCCGATGGACGCGGGAACATCAGCGGAAAGGGCGCGTGCTGGCAAGCCGGTCAGCGAATGCGCTGGCCACTTCCCCCGGGGGTTGGTAGCTGCTCCCGGCATGCGGCTCACCCTCCACCGTGGCGTCAGCCTCGCCGTCCTCGCCTCGGCCCGTACCGAGGCGGAGCACCATGAGGACCTGGGGTGCAGCATCCAGGGCCCCACCGCCCGGCCCGTGAGACAGGCCCATGTGCCCCTGAAACAGCGGCTCGCGGAGCTGGGGCCGGAGCGCGCCCTGCGCGAGGCGAAGTCCCTGGTGCGCTGGCTGGAGGAGACCCCGCGCTATGCCGCGCTGCGTGACGGCAACCGGCGCAGGGGCGGGCGCTACCCGCTGCGTCACGAGGTGCTCTTCCCCGACGCGGCGAAGCACAAGCCACGCGTCCTCCACCTGCGCCAGGAGGAGCGGGGGCTCGACTTTCCCGTGAAGGCCCGCGAGTGGCCGGCCCTCGCCGAGCTCTTCGCCTCCCTGGCGCGCGGAGCCACCCGGGCCGAGCTGCGGGCCCTCGCCCTGGAGCCCGCGGTGGGCGAGCTGCTCGCGGACATGTCGAGCGTGGGCTGGCTGGTCCGCCACGAGGGTCCGGTGGAGGTGCCCACCCCGGGGGCCCTCTTCGTCGGCCACAACACCGTGCTGGTGGCGAGCGCCCAGGCCCGCGTCCTGGTGGACCCGTACTTCCGCCCCGCCAGCGGGCTCGACCGGCCGGACTACCAGCCGATGCAGCCGAGGGACCTCGGCCCGGTGGACGCGGTGGTCATCACCCACTCGCACGGGGACCACTTCCACCTGGGCTCGCTGCTCCAGCTCCCGCGAGACACACGCATCTTCGTGCCCGCGGTGGAGCGCGAGAGCCTCTTCTCCACCGACTGCGTGCTGCGGCTGAAGCAGCTCGGGTACACCCGCGTCGAGCCCCTGCGCTGGGGCGAGGAGCGGCGGGTGGGCGACATCACCGTGCGCGCCCTGCCCTTCCACGGCGAGCAGCCCACCGACGGCGAGGGCCTCTACCCGGGCCTCTTCAACGAGGGGAACACCTGGCTGGTGCGCACGCCGGACTTCTCGGCGGCCTTCTTCGCCGATGCCGGGCACGACGTGCGCGGAGACATGGACGGCGTGTGCCGCGCGCTGCGCGAGGAGGCACCGGTGGACGTGCTCTTCTGTGGCGTGCGGGGCTTCCGGCTCAAGCCGCTCTTCTTCGGCTACACCACCCTGGACGCCTACCTGGTCGACGTGCCCCTGGACGCGCTCGCCACGCCGCAGCAGCTCATGGCCGGGCCGGAGGAGGCCCTGCGCTATGGCGAGCTGCTCGGCGCGCGCTACGTGGTGCCCTGCGCCGACGGCGGTGCCCCCTGGTACTGGCGCGAGGGCATGGGCCCACGCTACCCGGGCTACCCCGGCGAGCCGGTGAGTGGCGCCAGCACCCTGGACGAGAACCCAGACGCGGATCCGTACCCCGAGCGCCTGAAGCAGGTGCGCCGGCAGGTGGGGCACGGGCCCCAGGCGCTGCTGCTCCGCCCCGGCGAGTCCCTGGCCTGGCGGGGACGCAAGGCACCGGACGTCCTCCAGCAGCCGGGCTTCCGCTGGCCGTTCGGCGGCATCCCGGCACGCCGCGGGGCGTGAGTCATTGCCCTGTCATTGCCCTGGAGGTTGCGCTGGCTCGAGGTCCCGGACGGCATCCTCCGGGAAGCCCCGGAGGTTGAGCTGCCCCGCCAGGACGTGCAGCTTCTCGTGAACCGACTCGTTGGTGAACTCGTGCAGGTCCATCAGGGCCTGGGCGTAGTCGGTGAGCGCGGTCAGCCACTCGCGGAGGCTCTCCGTGCTCGTGGGCGCGGCACGGGCCGCCTCGATTCGTGCGAAGGCCTCGTGCAGCCGGTCAGCAGCTTCGTCTACGTGCTTGGGGAGTGCCATGGTGTCGAACCCTCTGGCCTCACCATGGGACCGCCTCGGCCCGGCGTGCCAGGGTGGGTTCCACGCCGGGGGGCCCGGCTGACACTCCGGAAGGCGCTCCCCCCAGAAGCCTCGCAGGGGGCTGGCGGCCAGGGCCGTGCCCTCCGCCGGGCCGGGGGACGAGCATACGAGCCCGGAGCCTCCGGCGAGGGCATGCAACCGCGCTCGGGCGGACAGATCCTGAATCTTCGTGACGATGGCCGCGCCCTGCGGCCGCGAAGGAAAGGAAGGGGGTCGACATGCGAGGACGAGAGCGCGTGTGCAAGAAACACATCAAGCAGGCCGGCTGGAGCATCGCGAACGAGGGGCAACGGGAAGAGCGCTATCATCTGGAGCTCCATGGCCCTCGTGGAGAGCGGATGAAGGTCGATGCTCCCTCCAAGGCTCGCGCCTACCGCCATGCGGAGCGGCAGGTGAATGGAACGGAGCCGGGAACGGCCCTCTGGGCAAACCCGAGCTGACGTCCCTCCTCGTCTGGGAAGCAGCCGACCGGGCTGGTGCACCGTCCGCTGACCTGCCCCCCGGCTGCCCCCGAACCTAACCTCCCTGGCAGGACACCGAGGGCGTGCCATGAATGTTCAAGAGACCGACAAGCTGCCGCACACGCAGGACAGCAAGCAGGCAGCTCACGAGCAGGAGAGCAGGCCGAGCAAGGCGCCACCTCCCATGCAGGCGGATCAGCGTCCCCCCATCGAGCGGGGCGCGCACCTGCTGGCGCTGAGCACGCTCAAGAACGCGGAGATTCCCTTCGTGGTGGCGGGCGCCTACGCGCTCCACCTGTACACGGGCATCTACCGCGACACGAAGGATCTGGACCTCTTCCTCAAGCGCGAGCACGTGGAGCGCGCGATGGAAGCCCTGGGGAGCATGGGCTTCCAGACGAAGATGCATGATCCGGTGTGGATCGCGAAGGCCTACGCCAATGACGAGTACTTCGCCGACCTCATCTTCAGCTCGGGCAACGGCGTCGCCATCGTGGACGACCATTGGATCGACGCCGCCCACCCGGGCGTCATCCACGGGCTGCCCATCCTCGTGGCACCGCCCGAGGACATCATCTGGTCCAAGGCGTTCGTCTGTGAGCGCGAGCGCTTCGACGGCACGGACATCAACCACCTCATCCTCGCCCGCGGCAAGCAGATGGATTGGAAGCACCTGATGATGCGGTTCGACCCGCATTGGGAGGTGCTCCTGGCCCACCTGACCTTCTACCGCTTCAGCTACCCGGGCCAGCGCGACCACGTGCCCCGCTGGGTCTGGGACGAGCTGCTCGAGCGCGCCCGCAACCAGCACAACGAGCCCGAGAAGAAGAAGCTCTGCCGGGGAATGTTGATCGCCAAGGGGCAGTACAATGTGGACGTCGAGCACTGGGGTTATGCCGACGCCCGGATGGAGGAGGTCGCGACATTCCGCGACTACAAGAAATAGGGCGTACGGCGCGGCCCTTGCCCGGCGGGTCGTCCACCACTAGCAAGGGGGCTCCCCGCTCCCCGGAGTCGACGCGCCCCCATGCCCCTCTCCACGCTCTGCCTGCGCTGTGGCCTGTGCTGCGACGGCACGCTCTTCACCCACGTGCCACTCCGGCCGGGCGAGGTCGCCCCGTTGAAGGCCCTCGGCCTGCCGGTGAGGGAGCGAGAGGATGGAAGGTCCGTGCTCCCGCAGCGCTGCGCCGCGCTGGATGGGCGACGGTGCACCGCCTACGCCGAGCGCCCCGAGGGCTGCCGCCGCTACCACTGCCAGCTCTTCTCCGCGCTCTCCGAGGGCGAGGTGTCCCTCGAGGAGGCGCTCTCGGTGGTGGATGGAGCCCATGCGCTGCTCGCCGCCACGGGCGAGGCGCGTGGGCCCGAGGTGGAGGACTACCTCGACCGGCACTTCCGGGGCCGCCACCGGCGCGACCCGGCACGGTAGCGGGACCGCCTGGCCAGGAGCTCCCACCCAGACACTCCCTTGTGGCAATCGGTGAACTCCGGAAGTAGTATATTCCCGTTTTTCATCATCACCTCCAAAGTCATGAGGTGGACCGAGCCCAGAGGGAGCTCATGGATCGCGAAACGTTCCTGACATGGACGGAGGGGCTCCTGCGGCCCGGCGCCGCTCCAGGAGCGAAAACCGGCGGCGACACGCCCTACCGGACCGTGCGCATCGGCACGAGGCAGTACATCGGCGTCGACGCGCTCCACAATGGTGTCCTTCGCGTCTATCTCTATTCCAGCCATCCCCCGCTCAAGGAGCGCTGGCTGCGATTGAAGAACGCGCTGGAGTTGAACGACACGCCCTCGCACCTCGACCCGCTGCCAGCGGGCTCGCGCCCCCGTCTCTTCATGCGTGACAACGGGGAGCAGCAGCGCGGGTTCTTCGGCTTCGAGTGGCAGGGCGCCAACGACCTCGCCCCCGAGCGGACCCCGCTCAGCCAATACGTCTCGTGGCTGCTCCACGTGGCCCGCCGGGAGGGGTGAGGGTCCGCGCCCCCACCTCCCCACCCACTTCATCCCTTCGGCACCGCCACCAGATCGAAGTCCGGAATGTGCTCGCGCATGTAGTCGCGCATCCGGTTGATGAGCGCGGCCTCTATCTGCCTCGCCCGCTCGCGACTCACCCCGTACTTGTCACCGATGTCCTGAAGCGTCAGCGGCTCGTCCGCGATGAGCCGGTTCTCGAAGATGAACCGCTCCTTGCCCTCCAACGACTTCGCGAACTCCCCCAGCTTCTCCCGGAAGAGCGCCTTGAGCTGCTCGTTGCCCAGCCGCTCATCGGCCCCCTGCGCCGCCGACGGCAGGAAACGGTCCATCCGCGTCGCCGACGAGTCCTCTCCCCCCACCGGCGCGTCCAACGACATCTCGTCGTGACCCAGCCGCTGGTCCATCTCCACCACGTCCTGCTCGGTGACGTTGAGGCGCTCGGCCAGCATCTTCGGCGTCACCTCGAAGCCCTGCGCCATCAACTTGTCCTGCTCCTGACGCAACTTGAAGAAGAGCTTCCGCTGGGCCTCCGTCGTCCCCAGCTTCACCATCTTCCAGTTGTCCATGATGTAACGCAGGATGTAGGCGCGTATCCACCATGCGGCGTAGGAGCTGAGCTTCACCCCCCGCTCCGGATCGTACTTCTTCACCGCCTGCATCAGCCCGATGTTGCCCTCCTGCACCAGGTCCAGCAGGGACAGCGGGTTGCGGTGGTACTCGTGGGCCAGCTTCACCACCAGTCGCAGGTTGGCCGCCACCAGCCGGTAGGCCGCCTGCACGTCACCCGTGTCCCGGTAGCGCCGGGCGAGCGCCGTCTCCTCCTCCCGGGTGAGCAGCGGGTGGCGCGTCACCTCGGCCATGTACGCCTGGAGGGGGTCGGCCCGGGCCAGCCCCGTCTCGCTGGCCTTCACCAGGGCCCTGGCGGGCACCTGGGGGACCTCCTCCACCTCGGCCTCCACCTCCTCCAGCTCCTCGGGGGCCGGCTCCAGGGCGTCCGGTTCCGGCTCGGAGGATTCCGCCTCCACGACCTCTGCTTCCTCGGGGGGCGGGGCCGCGGCCGGACGCTTCGCCCGGGTCCGGGTTGCCGTACCTCCCGTTTTCTTCCTCCCATTCGCCATGGGGAGTTCCTTATGCAAAGTGAGCCGATTGTTGCCAGAGGGTAATGCAGGGGTTATGCCCCTGCCTTGATGAGCGACATTCAACCTCCGGAGCAGCCGGAAACCACTGCCGAAGCCCCGACCCGCCCCGCCGAGTACGTCGCGGACGTCAGCTTCGATGACCTGAACCTCTCCGAGCCCCTACGGCGCGGCATCACGGAGCGCGGTTACACCCACCCTACCCCCGTCCAGGCCAAGGCCTTCCGGCCCGTCATGGAGGGGAGGGATCTCATTGTCCGTAGCAAGACGGGCACGGGCAAGACGGCCGCCTTCGGCCTGCCCCTGCTCGAGAAGATTTCCGCCGAGGACAAGCGCGTGCGCGCCCTCATCCTCTGCCCCACCCGCGAGCTGGCCCTCCAGGTGTCCGAGGAGCTCTCCGCCCTGGGCAAGCACAAGGGCGTCAAGGTCGCGGCCATCTACGGCGGCGCCTCCATGAAGCAGCAGGAGGACGCGCTCGAGGAGGGCACGCAGATCATCGTCGGCACCCCCGGCCGCGTGTTCGACCACATCAACCGCGGCAACCTCAAGCTCGAGGCCTGCTCCCACGCGGTGCTCGACGAAGCCGACGAGATGCTCAACCAGGGCTTCTACGAGGAAGTGACGCGCATCCTCGACCGGCTTCCCAAGGACCGGCAGGTGCTGCTCTTCAGCGCCACGGTGCCCACGGACATCCAGAACCTGATTGCCCGCTACACCACCAACGCCGAGACGCTGCTGCTCTCCGGCGACGTCTTCACCGTCGAGCACATCCACCACATCCGCTACGACGTGTCGGACGCCTTCCCCAAGCCGCGCAACCTCATCTACGTGCTGGAGGCGGAGGAGCCGCACAACGCCATCATCTTCTGCAACACGCGGGATGACACGGCGCTGGTGACGGCGGTGCTCAACCGCAACGGCTTCGACGCGGACCTGCTCAACGGCGACCTGCCGCAGAAGGAGCGCGAGCGGGTGATGGGCAAGGTGAAGCGCGGCGAGGTGGCCTTCATGGTCGCCACGGACATCGCGGCGCGCGGCATCGACATCTCCGGCCTCGAGTACGTCATCAACTACTCGCTGCCCGAGGACCCGGCCGTCTACCTGCACCGGGTGGGCCGCACCGGCCGCATCGGCAACAAGGGCACCGCCATCAACCTCTTCTCCGGCCGCGAGCTGGCCACCTACTCCGTGCTGGAGAAGAAGTTCGGCATCAAGTTCGAGAAGCGCGAGATGCCCGCCCCCGAGGAGGCCATGCGCCTGTGGGCCGAGCGCCACGTGCGCGAAATCCGCGAGGCCGCCTCCGGCTCCATCTTCGAGGGCTTCCTCCCCCTGGCCGCCCAGATCAAGGGACGGGCGGACGCGGATGACCTCGTCGCCTTCCTGCTCAAGTACTTCTTCAGCCACCTGCGCATGGAGAAGGCCCAGGCCGCCGGAGAGACCGAGCGCGAGCCGCAGCAGGAGCGCGGCAAGCCCGAGGGCCGCCGCAAGGAGCGCGAGCGCGGCGAGCGTCCTCGCGACAGGGAGCGGGACAGGGACAAGCCCCGCCGCGAGGAGCGCCGGGAGGGCCGCGCGGAGCCGTCCGGCGAGTCGCGTGAGCGTGGCGAGCGCGGGGAGCGTGGCGACAGGCGCCGCCGGGAGCGCGGCGAGCGTGGCCCCGCGGCGCAGGAGGCCGCCCCTGGCGAGGTGAAGCTGTGGGTCAACCTGGGCACCGATGACGGCCTGGGCCCCGGCAGCATCGTCACCGCCCTGGAGGAGGCCGGCGCCCCCGCCAACAAGGTGGTGCGGGCCGATCTCAAGCCGGGCTTCGCCTATGTCTTCATCGCCCAGGAGGACCTGGCCGCCTTCGAGGCCCTCACCGGCAAGCCGTACAAGGACAAGGCGCTGAAGGTGGAGAAGAGCCGGCCCCGGGGCGAGCGAGACCCCAACCGGCCGCCTCCCTCGCCCGACGCCGGCCCCGGCGAGGTGAAGCTGAAGTTCAACCTGGGCATGGACGACGGCCTCGACGAGGCGAAGTTCATCGCCGCCCTGGAGGCCGCTGGCGCCCCCGCGGGCAAGGTGAACAAGGCGGTGCTCCGCCCCCACTACGGCTACGCCTACGTGCCCGAGGAGGAGGCGCAGGCCTTCGAGGCACTCGACGGCAAGCAGCACGGCGAGAAGGCCCTGAAGGTGGATCGGCACAAGCCCCGCGGCTTCCGCGAGCGCCCGCCCCGCCCCGAGCGCCAGGAGTCCACGCCCGAGGTGCCCGGCCAGGCGCGCCTGTGGGTCGGTCTGGGCCGCTCCGACGGGCTGGATGAGGCCGCCCTCACCAGCGCCCTGGAGGGACTGGGCGCCCCGGCGGGCAAGGTGCAGCGCGTGGAGCTCAAGCCCACCTACGCGTACGTCTTCATCGCCGACGAGGACGTGCCCGCCTTCGAGGCCCTCAACGGCAAGCAGCACGGCGAGAAGACGCTGAAGCTGGAGCGGGCCCGGCGCCGGTAAGCCGGCGGGTATGGCACCCAGCCGGGGAGCACGGGGTCGAATACCCTCACCCCGGCCCTCTCCCAGAGGGAGAGGGTCGAAACCCGAGGGTCAGGGTGAGGGTTTCGCCGGCTTCGCCCGGCGTGCCCGGTGGTAGTGCGCGACACAGAGTTCCTTCGCCAGGACCGGCTTCCCGCAGTCCGGCTCCTTGCAGCGCGGCGCCTCCTCCATGGGCCGCTCTCCGGGCGCTCGTCCGGTGAACATCGCCTCCGCCACCGCCAGCAGCCGGTCCACCTCCGCCCGCGTCAGGTGGTGCGCTCGCACGAGCTCCACCAGCCGGTGAGCCCCCGCTTCCTCGTCCTCCTCCACCCGGAAGAGCTCCGCCAACGGCACCTGGAGCGCCCCCGCTACCTGCACCAGCGTCTCGTAGCTGGGGCTGCGCTCCCCTCGCTCCAGCAGCGACGCGAAGCTCACCGAGATGCCACTGCGCGCGGCGAAGTCCTCCTGGGTCAGCCCCCGCCGCTCCCTCAGGGCACGGATGCGCTTCGCGAGCCCTTGCAGGTGCCCGCTCGCATCCTGGGCTGACGGGGAACTGGAGCGCATCGAGAACCCATGCTAGCGCACCCAGTCTGTTAAGGTCTCGCGTCCAGGAGAGCATCCCGGCCATGCACGCCGTCGACAGCATCCACCATTACTTCCGCAAGGCCGCGCGCATCATGGACGTGGGTGAGCGCATCGAGACCCTGCTCGCCACCCCTCTCCGCGAGGTGAAGGTCCAGGTCTCCATCGAGCTCGACAACGGGGAGATCCGCACCTTCCACGGCTACCGCATCCAGCACGACAACAGCCGCGGCCCCATGAAGGGCGGCCTGCGCTACCACCCCTCCATCACCCAGGAGGAGTGCGTGGCGCTCGCCTCGCTGATGACGTGGAAGACGGCCGTGGTGAACCTGCCCTACGGCGGCGCCAAGGGCGGCATCGCGGTGGACCCCACCCAGCTCTCCTTCAAGGAGATCGAGCGTCTCACCCGCAAGTACGTGGACCAGATTCAAGACGTCATCGGTCCCACCCGCGACATCGCCGCCCCCGACGTCAACACCAACCCCCAGGTGATGGCGTGGATCATGGACCAGTACTCGCGCTACCACGGGCACTCGCCGGCCGTCGTCACCGGCAAGCCCCCGGAGCTGTACGGCTCCAAGGGCCGAGACTCGGCCACCGGGCGCGGGCTGCTCTACATCACCCGCGAGATCCTCCGCGACACGGGCCTGCCCATGAAGGGCACGCGCTTCGCCATCCAGGGCTTCGGCAACGTGGGCAGCCACACCGCGCAGCTCTTGTGGCAGGACGGTGGCGTGGTGGTGGCCGTGTCGGACGTGTACGGCGGCGTGTTCAACCCCCAGGGCCTGGACGTCCCCGGCCTCTTCGAGCACGTGAAGCGCACCGGCACCGTCACCGGCTTCAGCGGCGGCCAGGCCTGCACCAACGAGGACGTGCTCGCCGCCGACTGTGACGTCCTCATCCCCGCGGCGCTCGGCAATGCTTTGCACCGCAACAACGCCAACGCGGTGCGCGCCCGGCTCGTCATCGAGGGCGCCAACGGCCCCATGGACCCCGAGGCCGACGAGCTGCTCGAGAAGCGCGGTGTGCTGGTGGTACCGGACATCCTCGCCAACGCGGGAGGAGTGACCGTCAGCTACTACGAGTGGGTGCAGAATCTCCAGCACCTCACCTGGGAGGAGGACCGGGTGAACGCGGAGCTGGAGAAGACGATGAAGGAGGCCTACGACCGGGTGGCCCAGCTGGCGCGCTCGCGCAAGGTGACGTTGCGCACCGCGGCATTCATCCTGGCCATCGGCCGGGTGGGCAAGGCCACGGTACTGAGAGGTATTTGACGGGCAGGCGGACAGACGCAGGCCCGCAGTCCCCTCCTCTTTCGCCCGGGCACCTCATCGGTTATCAGGCGCGACACAAGCTCATGGTCACGCTCCAGCAAATCGAAGACGCCCAGCAGCGCATCGGTGAAGCCGTCTACCGCTCGCCCTGCACCAGGTCGGAGCAGTTCAAGGACATCACGGACTGCTCCTCGCTGTACTGCAAGCTGGAGAACCTGCAGCGCACCGGCGCCTTCAAGGAGCGAGGCGCCCTCAACAAGCTGCTCACCCTCACGCCGGATGAGCGGGCCCGCGGTGTCATCGCCGCCTCGGCGGGCAACCACGCACAGGGGCTCGCCTACCACTCGGGCCGCCAGGGGGTGAACACCACCATCGTCATGCCGGAGCGCACCCCGCTCATCAAGGCCGCGCGCACGCGCGCCTACGGCGCCCGGGTGGTGCTGCACGGCACCAACTTCGACGAGGCCTATGCCGAGGCCCTGCGCATCCAGGACCGCGAGAACCGCGTCTTCGTCCACCCCTTCAATGATCCGCTCGTCATCGCGGGCCAGGGCACCATCGGCCTGGAGCTGCTCGAGCAGATTCCGTACATGGACATGGTGGTGGTGCCCATCGGCGGTGGCGGGCTCATCTCCGGCGTGGCGTGCGCGCTCAAGGAGACCAACCCGCGCATCAAGGTCATCGGCGTGCAGGCCTCGGCCATCGCGAGCATGAAGGCCTCGGTGGACGCGGGGAAGCTGGTGGAGCTGCCCGCTGGCACCACCATCGCGGACGGCATCGCGGTGAGGCGCCCCGGTGACTACACCTTCGAGATGATCCGCCGCTACGTGGACGACATCGTCACGGTGGACGAGGAGGAGATCGCCAACGCCATCCTCCTGCTGCTCGAGCGCGAGAAGTCGGTGGTGGAGGGCGCGGGCGCGGTGAGCCTGGCGGCGCTCCTCAACGGGAAGATTCCCGCGGCGCGCGGCCGCAAGGTGGTGCTGCTCCTGTCCGGCGGCAACATCGACGTCAACCTCGTCAGCCGCATCATCGAGCGTGGCCTGGTGAAGGACGGGCGACTGGTGCGGCTGGTGGTGCGCATGCCGGACCGGCCGGGGATGCTCGCGCGGCTCACCGCGGAGATCGCCCAGCAGGGCGCCAACGTGGTGGAGATCTACCACAACCGTGCCTTCTCCCGGGCGGGCCTGGGCGAGGTGGCGGTCGAGGTGACGCTGGAGACGCGCGGCCGCGGGCAGATCCAGGAGCTGATGGCCAGCCTGTCCCAGAACGGCTGGCAGGTGGCGGAAGAGACCTGATCAGCCCGCCGGGGCTCTCGAAATCGGTTCGAGCAGGCCCTTTGAGAGCAGCACATCCTGGACGCGACGGGCCAGGCTCACGTGTTCGGGGTTGGCGGCACTGATGCGCTCGGGGGAGAGCTGAACGAGCGAGCCACTCTCTCCCACCGGCTCCACGCGCACCGGTTCCGGCAAGGGTGGCACTTCTCCGCGGTGGCTCGAGAAGTACGTCATCCACCCCACGAACGTGCCGGCATTTCCTTCCGGCGACATGCTGTCCCGGAAGTCGCTGGAGGAGACAACTCCCCAGTCCGGTTCCCAGGCCAACACCATGGAGCGCATCACCTCCGTCAGCATGGGAGCGGTGAGCACTCGCTCCGCACCTGGCTGCTCTCGAGGGAGATAGAGGAAGCAGCTGTTCGGAGCGCCCCTTCCATCGGAACCACAGATGAAGTTGGTCATGCCTCCACGCTCCCGGCCCTCATGTCCCGTCCAGGCTCCAAAGATGAACCCGACGTTTCCGAGCTTGTAGCCCCTCCGCTTGAAGAAGCGCACGAACGTTTCGGCGGTGGGCTCGAACTGGAGTTGCAGCGCCTTCTTGCGCGAGTCGGCCTTCTCGAACCAACGGGTGTAGCCCGGATCGCACTGTGAAAGGAGGCGGAAGAAAGTCTCCGCGCGCCGTGCACACTCCTCAGCGGACTCCACGCGGCAGCCCCAATAGACGGCAGCGTAGTAGCTCTCCATGACCTGTGACATGGCTCAGGGCTACGGCGGAGTATGAACCACGTCAATGCCCTTGATCTCCGCGTCCTTGAACAGCTTTCTCAGGATGGCAACCATCCTGGGCTCCGCCACATGCCAGCGGATGGGCGTACCGTTGGCGACCCGGAGTTGCCGTGCGGCCTGTCTGACGAGCCGATCGACTCCCTTGAAATAAGGCTTGGGGTCGAGGTTCACATCGAAGTGCTTGTCGTAGCCGAGGCCCTTGCTCTCCAGCAGGATGCCCTCGTCGAAGCCATCGAAGTCCGCCCTCTCGCCACCGAAGAGCACGCGGTAGACCCAGCCTGCGGGCGCCCTCGTTATCTTGTTCTGGAACTTGCGTGAGCGGGCCGACATACGCTCGTTCTTGGGCACCCACTGGCCCGGTCCACCCACAGGCGGCGTCCAGGTACTACCACCCGCCACGGCCACGCCCACGCTGGCCATGTGCAGCACGTACGTGGCGCTGAGCGCCTGACCCGCCACGGCGATGGCACGGCCGGGCACCGCCACCAGCCGCAGCGCCAGCACGCCATCTCCCGTCAGCGAGAAAACGGGCACGGCGAGCCGTCCCATCCTGCTCCCCCACGTGGCGGCCTGTACCGCGCCTTCCCCGGCGGTGCCCACCATCAGCACCACGCCGGTGACCAGGCGCGACACGCCCCGCACCTGCTCGCCGGAGGGCTTGTGCCGGAATGACTCCCAATATTCGGGGGCGTTGCGCACCAACTGGCGCACCGCGCCCGGGAGTTGGGCGAGACCCTCCGCGGTCTCGATGGGGTGGAAGATGACGCGGTAGAGCCCCTCCACCGTGTCCGCCAGCGCCAGGGCCGCCCCCTCCAACGCGGGCAGCAGCACGCCGTCATCCGGCTCGTAGGCACCGAGGGGTAGTGCCCCCCGTGGTACTTCCAGCGCCGCATCCACCGGCCACAGGCGTCTGTCCTCGATGGCGTAGAAGGGGCCCAACTCGTAGCGGCCGGCGCGCAGCGTGCCGTCCTGGGCCACCGTCACCTCGCCCACCTTCTGTCTGGCCTCGCCCGTGACTGCCAGCACCAGGTAGCCGTCCGGCCGCAGCACCAGCAGCCGGTGGAAGCGGTCCATGCGCGCGTGCAGTTCCTGGCGCGACACGGGCCGCTCACCCGTGGCCACCTCCAGCAACAGCCAGGCCGCCATGCGCCGCTGGGCGAAGTTGCCCAGGGTCACCGGCGTGGAGAGCAGGTGCGGCAGCAGTTGCAAGGCCTGCTCGGGGGAGAGGGTGCGCCCATCCTCGGGCAGTGCGTCAGCGGGCACACCCACGTGCGCGAGGAAGCCCTGGAAGTAGTCCACGCTCATGGGCACGGTGTGAGGGCGGCCATCGCCTACGCCGTCGGGCCACCCCGCCCAGCCCTCGCCCCAGTCCTCCAACGGCTCGTCCCCACCCGCCGGGTGGCGCGTGGGAGCACGAAACGGGGCTCTGGGTACGCTCCCCGCCAACGCGGGGACGTTCTCGTCCAGGTCAAGGTCACCTTCCCCATCACCGACCCCATCGGCATTACTCTCGACTTCGGTGAAGGACGGCCACGGCGAGCCCTGAGATGCCCTGGGTTCAACGGTGGCACACCCGGGCAACACCATCAGGGCGACCATGAGCAGCACGGAAATGGGGTATCCCCGCCCGCGAGGACAAGGGCCTGGGGACTGCACACACATGGCGAGCCTCCTTAAAGAGGGTCCGAGGCGGTCCGCTCCGGACTCTACCTCCGGAAAGCCCCCCTTCGTCCCGGGGCAGGGGCTCGGCCATACTGCGCCCCATGCGTGCCCTGCTCCTCGCCGCCCTGCTCTCCGCCAATCCTCCCCCGACGCCCGCGCAGGCCCAGAAGCTCGCCACCCAGCGCGCGTGGGAAGACCTGTACCTCGCCTGGTCCTCCGTGGACCCCAAGGGCTACGAACCGCCCCAGCGCCGGACCATCGCCTCCTCGCTCCTCAAGGGCTGTGAGGCCCTCGCCGGCTCCGACGCCGTGATGGCGTACTCGCTCGGAGAGCGCGCCGTGCTCTTCGAGGAGACGGCCGCCGGGCTGCGCTGCCTGGCCCGCACCGCGCTCGCCACCGACCAGCGCGGCGCCGCCGAGGACGCCCTGCGCCGCGGACTCACGCGCTTCCCCAAGGACGGCCACTTCGGACTGGAGCTGGGCCGGCTCATGCTGGAGGACAAGGATCCCCAGGGCGCCATCGCCGCGCTGAGCAAGGTGCCACCACGCTCGCCCGAGGCCGCCAAGGCCCGGGCCCTGCTGCAGAAGGCCCGCGGTGAGTCCGCCGAGGAGAACCAGTCACGCGCCACCGCCCTCGCCATCGAGCGCCGCTTCACGGGCGAGGACGGCAAGGGCTCCGTCCAGCCGGCCTCGGGCTCCTCGGGCCTCGCCTACGAGTCCGGCATGGGCGAGGACGGCATGCGCACCCGCGCCAACAACCGCTTCGTGGTGAAGTACTTCAACAACGCGCGCGACTTCGGCCAGCGCGCCGAGTACGAGGGCCGCATCGTCTCCGCGCTCGACGAGGCCTACGTCCACACGCGCCAGGTGCTGGGCGAGGCGCGCGAGGCCCCCGTCGACGTCATCCTCTACACCCGCGAGGAGTTCCGCACCCACCAGGGCGCCGCCCTCGCTCGCGCCGTGGCCGGGCTGTACTCGGATGGCGCCATCCGCATCAACGACGCCGCCGAGCTCACCCAGCAGACCAAGGCCACCCTCGTCCACGAGTACGTGCACTCCGTGGTGGATGACCTCGTCCGCGCCGCCGCTGGCGGCCAGCACGTCCCCATCTGGCTCAACGAGGGCCTGGCCGAGTACGTCGAGTGGCGCTACCTGGGCAGCGACAAGCCGCCCTACGCGCTGGCCACCCGCCTGCGCGCCGCGGCTCAGTCCGGCCAGCTCCCCCGCCTGTCCCAGATGGCCGGGCAGGCCCTCATCCACCAGAGCGACCCCGCCCTCGCCTATGGCACCTCGGCCGTGGCCGTCCGGGAGCTGCTGGGCGAGGGAGGGCCCACCCGGCTGCTCGGCCTCATCCGCGAGGTAGGCCAGGGCACCCCCTTCGAGCAGGCCCTCCAACAGCGCTATGGCCGAGGGGTCCCCGAACTGGAGGCCGCCGTGAAGGCCGCTCTCTCGCGGAGGTAACGGGCGGGCTGAATCCGCGTCCGCGAAGTTTACCCCTCCTCCTGAGTCTCCTAGACTCGCGCGGAATTTTATTTGGCTTCAGGCGCTGCGGCTGAAGCTCCGGCCCAGGACCCGCAGCGAGGTGATGGATGTCCGACACGCGTGCGGCGATGAGGGAGTTTCGCTTCCTGGACGAGAAGCGGACGCGGGGAAATATTTCCCCCGCGGAGGAAGCTCGTTGGAACGAGCTGCGTGGGTCCCTGGGTGACCAGGGAACGCCTGCCCAGGAGTCCGCCGTGGCCATGGACCCAGCGCAGCAGCCCCAGGGCTACTACGGCGCCGATGGCCAGTGGTACGCCTACCCCGCCCAGGGCTACGACCCCCACCAGGGTTACGATCCCCATCAGGCCTACGACCCCAACCAGGCCTACGCCCAGCAGCCCCAGGGCTACTACGGCGCCGATGGCCAGTGGTACGCCTACCCCGCGGGCTACGATCCCAACCAGGCCTACGACCCCAACCAGGCCTACGACCCCAACCAGGCCTACGATCCCAACCAGGCCTACGCCCAGCAGCCCCAGGGCTACTACGGCGCCGATGGCCAGTGGTACGCCTACCCCGCCCAGGGCTACGACCCCCACCAGGGCCAGGATCCCTACGCGCAGCCCCAGGGCTATTACGGCGCCGATGGCCAGTGGTACGCCTACCCCGCCCAGGGCTACGACCCCCACCAGGGCCAGGATCCCTACGCGTCCCCGCAGGGTCAGCCCTACCCGGCCGAGCCGCAGCAGGACGCCCCCAGCTACGCGCAGCCACCGGCCGCCGCCCATCCGGTGGTGCCCGGGTACGTGCCGCAGCAGCCGCATCCGATGCCGGATCCGGTCAAGATCAGCCTCGAGAGCGAGAACCTCGACATCCCCGCGCTGAGCGAGCCGGCGCCCTGGGCCGAGCCCGAGCCCACCCCGGAGCCCCTCGAGCCCACCGCTTCCGAGCCGGAGCCGGAGCCCGAGCCACTCGACGCGGCGGAGCCCGCCACCGACGACGTCTTCGAGGTGTCCGACACCGACGTCTCGCCCGTGAGCGAGGCCATCCCCATCCCCGAGAGCGTTCCCGAGTCGGTCGACATGAGCGACTGGAACGACGTCACCGCTCCCTCGACGGCCTCGCTCACGCAGCGGCAGCCGGTGCTCGCGGCCACGCCTCCGGCGGATTCCTCGGGGCCCATCGAGCTGGGCGAGGATGACTTCTCCTCGCTCAACTCCGACCTGGCGCAGCCCGCTCCCGCCTCCGAGCCGCCCGTGGCCGAGGTGCCACTGACGCCCAACCGGACCATCGAGGTGAGTGCCTCCGACATCGAGCTGATCGAGTCCGAGGCCGACATGCTCCCGGCCGAGCCGCTGCTCACCGCGGAGCCCATCTCCGCGCCCGAGCCGGTACTCGCCCAGGAGCCCTCGGCGCCTGTCGCGGACGAATGGGCCTCCGCGCCGCTCGCGGTGGACATGGAGCCGGGCGCCTCCACGTCCTCCCACGCGGACGATCCGGACCTCGCCCTGCTCGAGGATCCGAGCTACCGGATGGAGATCACCGCGTCGTACGCGCTGCCCGCGTACCCGGAACCCCGCCCCCTCGTGTCCACGCTGGACGTGAACGACGTCCAGGCGGAGAACCCCCCGCCCGGCGCGGCCGACGAGACTCCCACGTTCGACGTCTCCGACCTCGAGGCCACGCCCGAGCCCGCCGCGGAAGCGGCCCCGGCGATGGAGATGCCGTGGCAGACCTCCGAGGACATGGCGGCGCTCGAGGCGAGCCCCACCGACGAGGACGCGTCTCCCGCCACGGGAGAATATGGCGTGGGGCAGCCCACCTTCGACGTCGTCGACCTCGGCGCGGAGAGCACGCCCCCGATGCCGGCTCCGGGCTTCCCGTCCGAGGCGCACGTGCCCTCGCTGGCGCTGCATCCGGTGAGGGTCGCGCCCGACCTGCAAGCGGACACCGTCCAGGTCACCGACTCGTTCGATCCCGAGGCCGCGCAGCCCGCCGCGTGGGGCGCGCCAGCGGAGCGCAACGAGGTGGTGGACTCGGGCGAGCCGCTGTTCGGCTCGGGCGGCTCGGGCGACCCGGGCGATCCCGTGCCGCTCGCGAACACGAACGAGTTCCTGGGTCACGCGGACGCGGCCGGCACGGGCGTGACGGACGAGGCCGTGCCGCTCGAGGCGACGGAGGCCAGCGCGAGCTGGAGCACGGCCGAGGGTGAGGGCACCGGAACGGGGCTCCAGCTGGAGAGCGCGGCGGAGTACATGAGCACGCCGGAGTTCGCGGCGGCCAGCTCCACCTGGGGCCATCAGCCGGGGAGCGAGGGTGCCGGAGAGAGCGCCGAGCCTCAGCCCGAGGACACCACGGCATACGGCACACCTTTGAGCGAGAGCGGCGAGCTGCCGTCGATCGAGGCACAGCCCGAGTGGGCCACGCCCGCCGAGGAGCAGGCGCCCATCGAGGTGCAGGGCGAGTGGTCCACCGCCGAAGCCACCGCCGAGCCCCAGCCCGAGTGGTCCGCTCCCATGGAGGAGCAGGCCCCCATCGAGGTGCAGGCCGAGTGGGCCACCTCCGAGCCCTCCGCCACCGAGCCCCAGTCTGAGTGGTCCGCTCCCATGGAGGAGCAGGCCCCCATCGAGGTGCAGGCAGAGTGGGCTACCTCCGAGTCCCAGCCCGTCGCCGAGGCACAGCCCGAGTGGGCCACTCCCGCCGAGGAGCAGGCTCCCATCGAGGTGCAGGCCGAGTGGGCCACCTCCGAGCCCCAGCCCGAGTGGGCCACTCCCGTCGAGGAGCAGCCCCTCATGGAGGCCCAGCCCGAGTGGGCCACCTCCGAGCCCCAGCCCACCGCCGAGGTCCAGCCTGAATGGTCTGCTCCTGTCGAGGAGCAGCCGCTCATGGAGGCCCAGCCCGAGTGGGCCACCTCCGAGCCCTCCGCCGCGGCCGAGCCCCAGCCTGAGTGGGCCACGCCCGCCGAGGAGCAGGCGCCCATCGAGGTGCAGGCAGAGTGGGCCACCGCCGAGACCTCCGCCACGGCCGAGCCCCAGCCCGAGTGGGCCACTCCCACCGAGGAGCAGCCGCTCATGGAGGCTCAGCCCGAATGGGCCACCTCCGAGCCCTCCGCCACGGCCGAGCCCCAGCCCGAGTGGTCTGCGCCCGCCGAGGAGCAGCCGCTCATGGAGGCTCAGCCTGAGTGGGCCACCTCCGAGCCCTCCGCCACGGCCGAGCCCCAGCCCGAGTGGTCTGCGCCCGCCGAGGAGCAGCCGCTCATGGAGGCTCAGCCTGAGTGGGCCACCTCCGAGCCCCAGCCTGTCGCCGAGGCTCAGCCCGAGTGGGCCACGCCTGTCGAAGAGCAGCCGCTCATGGAGGCCCAGCCTGAGTGGGCCACCTCCGAGCCCCAGCCTGTCGCCGAGGCTCAGCCCGAGTGGGCCACGCCTGTCGAGGAGCAGCCCCTCATGGAGGCCCAGCCTGAGTGGGCCACCTCCGAGCCCCAGCCTGTCGCCGAGGCTCAGCCCCAGTGGGCCGCTCCTGTCGAGGAGCAGCCTCTCATGGAGGCTCAGCCCGAGTGGGCCGCGCCCGCCGAGGAGCAGCCCCTCATGGAGGCTCAGCCCGAGTGGGCTACGCCCGCCGAGGAGCAGCCCCTCATGGAGGCTCAGCCCGAGTGGGCCACGCCTGCCGAGGAGCAGCCCCTCATGGAGGCCCAGCCCGAGTGGGCAACCTCCGAGCCCCAGCCTGTCGCCGAGCCCCAGCCCGAGTGGGCCGCAGGTGGCGCCACGCAGGATTGGAACGCCGCTGCCGCCGAGCAGCCGCAGCCCGACTGGAACGCTCCGGTCGAGGCCCAGACCGAGTGGGGCTCGCCCGTCGAGGAGGTCCAGCCCGAGTGGGGGACGCCGGAGTCGTCCGCGGCTCCGGCCGCGTCGCCCGAGTGGTCCGCTCAGGGTGGCGAGACCTCGCCCCAGGGCGAGTGGGCCAGCGCGCCCGCGGAGACGGCCTGGAGCGCGCCCGCCACGGATGCGGCGGGATGGAACACGCAGCAGGCCGAGAGCCAGGGTGAGTGGGGTGCGACCGCCCACGACGCCGCGCCCATGAGCCCTGGCGGTGACGCGTCCATGTTCGGCACGAGTGGCTCCTGGTCCGCGGACGAATCGGCGGATCCGCAGGCCCACTGGTCCGGCCAGGAGCAGGCACCCGCCTGGGGCCAGGGAGACAGCCTCGCCACGGCTGTCGAGGAGACGGCCAGCTACGCGCCCGCCCCCGAGGCCGACCTGCCCATCATGGAGGCCGAGCCCGAGATGCCGGTGATGGCGACGCCTCCGCCCGCCCCCGAGCCCGACCTGCCCATCATGGAGGCCGAGCCCGAGATGCCGGTGATCGATCTGGCGGCGCCCGAGGCCGACCTGCCCATCATGGAGGCCGAGCCCGAGATGCCGGAGATCGACCTCTCGGAGGACATCGTGGAGCAACCGCCCGCGATGGCCGTGCCGCCTCCGGCTCCCGTGGCCAGGGCCCCGGTGGCTCCCGTGCCGCCTCCGGCTCCCGCGATGGCTCCGAAGGCTCCCGCGAAGCCCTCCGCGGTCGCGGCTCCGGTGCTCGTGCCCGGCGCACCGCCTCCGCGTGCCACGCTCCAATCCATACCGGCCGTGTCGGCCACTCCGTCCGCCTCGGCCGTCATCGCCCCCGTCAACGCGTTCATCGACGGCGAGCACCGCGTCATCATCCACACCGTGGAGGGCCAGGTGAAGCGCGGCGCCATCCGCGACGTGGACCTGCTCGACGAGGTCATCCCGCTCGAGCAGCAGACCGGCTTCGCTCCCGAGCGGATCCCCGTCACCCGCGTGAAGGCCATCTTCTTCATGCTCGCCACCGGCAGCCGTCCGCCGCAGCCGGACGGACAGAAGATCCGCGTCACCTTCACCGACGGACGCCAGGTGGCCGGCTTCTCCCACGACTACAAGGGCACCGGTCAGGGCTTCTTCGTCATCCCCGCCGACACGCGCACCAACACCTCGCGCATCTTCATCTACCGCGCGAGCGTGCAGGCCGTCGCCGAGGGCTGAGCCGCCCCCCGAAAATGAAAGAGGGGCCTCGTCACCGAGGCCCCTCCGGGCAACCGCCCTACCCTGCTTGAAGGACTACTTGGAGTCCTTGGCCGACTTGGCCGGGGCCGCCTTGGCGGGAGCCGCCGCCGCCGGAGCCGCGTCCTTCTTCTTGTTCAGCTCCACGTCGATGGTGATGGCGACCTCCTCGCCCACCGCCACGCCGCCGGTCTCGAGGACGCTGTTGTAGGTCAGGCCGAAGTCCTTGCGGTTGATCTTCGTGGTGGCCACGCCGCCGCGCTTGATGTTGCCCCAGGGATCCTTCGACTCGGTGGTGAAGCCCTCCACGTCCAGCACCACCGGCTTGGTCACGCCGTGCATGGTGAGGTTGCCGGACACCTTCAGGTTCTCACCGGCCTTCTCCACCTTCGTCGACTTGAAGGTGATGGTGGGGTACTTCGCGGTGTCGAAGAAGTCCGCGTTGCGCAGGTGCTCGTCGCGCTTGGGCTCGTTGGTGTTGATGGTGGAGGCGTCGATGGTGGCCTCCACGGTCGACTTGGTGATGTCCTTCTCGTCGATGTTGGCCTTGCCGGTCACCTTCGCGAAGGAGCCACGCACGTTCGACACCATCATGTGCTTCACGGAGAACTGGGCGCTCGAGTGGCCCGGGTCGATCTCATACTCGGCGGCGAACGCGAGGGAAGGGGCGGCGAGCACGAGAGCGGCAACGGCGGGCTTGAGGGACAGCTTCATGGTGTTTCTCTCCAGTTGGGACTGCGAACGACGGGGGTTTCATCCACGCAGCACGAAGCTGCGCATGGACAGACTCGAGTAATGGAAGCCCTCGAAGACGGGGGTGACGCGCTCCTCGGGGAGGGCCGCACCGAGGGCGAAGAAGATCGGTAGGAAATGTTCGGCACTGGGATGCGCGAGCCGCGCATGCGGTGCGCTCGTCCACGACTGTATCCCAGCGAAGTCGCGGGCCGCGAGACGCTCGCCCACCCACGCATCGAACTCGCCCGCCCAGGATGCAGCGGGTGCGGATTTATCCTGCCAGGCCAACCGGCGCAGATTGTGGGTGATGCCACCGCTGCCCATGAGGAGCACGCCCTCGGCGCGCAGCGGGCGCAGCGCCTCGCCCATCTTCGCCACGTCCGCCGCGGATGCACCCCAGGGCAAAGACACCTGCACCACCGGTGTGCGCGCCGCCGGAAAGGCCAGCCGCAGCGGTATCCACGTGCCATGGTCCAGCCCGCGGCTGGCATCCGCCGTGGCCGGAAGCCCCGCCGCGCCCAGCCGCGCCACGATGTCGCGCGCCAGCTCGGGCGCTCCGGGGCTCGGATACTTCAATTGATAGAGCGGCTCCGGAAAGCCGCCGAAGTCATAGATGAGCGGAGGGGCCTCGGAGGCGGTGACGCGCACCCCGCCCGGCGTCTCCCAGTGCGCGGACACCACCACCAGCGCTCGCGGTGCCACGCTCTCGCCGAAGGCCTTCATCGCCTGGGGGAACGCGTCCGTCTCCAGCGCCACCATGGGCGAGCCGTGGGACACGAAGAGCGCCGGAGCCACCGCCGTCCCCTTGGTGCTCCCCAGCGCGCCCGCCACGCCGGCGGCCGCCGCTCCCTGCAACACCTCGCGTCGATTCAGGTCCGAGCTCATCTCGCGGGGACTTCATAGCAACCCCCGGGCCAGGAAAGTCAACCCGCCAAGCCCTTGAATTTCCTCAGCCTCTCCCATTCGGCTCGCATTGGCACTCTCAAAACGATAGAGAAGAGCATCATCCTGAGAGGAAGGCGCCGTGGCGACGAGAATGGAGCTGGACCTGAGGGAGCTGCTGAGCTTCGACCCCCAGGGGGGACTCATCCACTTCGCGGGCCAGCGGGTGCTGCTGTTGGATCCAGTGGTGCTGGGGCTGCTGCGCAAGGAGCTCATCTCCACGGTGGGGATGACGGCGGCGCGGGGCATGCTCACGCGGCTGGGCTTCGCGCATGGCTGGCGGACGGCGGAGACGATGAAGACGGCCTTCCCCTGGGAGGACGAGTCGCAGTGGCGCCGTGCGGGAGGGCGGCTGCACGCGCTACAGGGGCAGGTGGTGATGGAGCGGGTGGAGCGCGGCGCGGAGGACGGCCCGGAGCCGTTCGCGGAGGCGCTGTGGCACGACTCGTACGAGGCGCAGCAGCACCTGCTGCACCTGGGCAAGGCGGAGGAGCCGGTGTGCTGGGCGCTGACGGGCTTCGCCAGCGGCTACATGAGCTACTGCAACGGCAAGCCGGTGTACTGCCTCGAGACGCGCTGCGTGGGCAAGGGAGACCCCGTCTGCCAGGTCATCGGCAAGCCGGAGGAGGAGTGGAGCGCCGAGTGCAAGGAGGCGCTGCGCTTCTACGAGACGCAGTGCATGGAGGGAGCGCTGGCGCAGGTGACGGAGGCGCTCAAGCAGGCCGAGCGCAAGCTGCGGGCGAAGCGCCAGACACTGGCGCGGGTGTCGGGCGTGCCGGAGGATCCGGCGGGAATGCTGGCGCGCACCGAGGCCATGCAGCAGGTGCTGAACCTGGCGCGCCGGGCGGCGAAGGTGGACTCCACGGTGCTCATCACCGGCGAGAGCGGCGTGGGCAAGGAACGCATCGCCCGGCTCATCCACGAGGAGTCGGGCCGGGCGCACAAGGCCTTCGTGGCGGTGAACTGCGCGGCGGTGACGGAGAGCCTCCTGGAGAGCGAGCTGTTCGGCCACACGAAGGGGGCCTTCACCGGGGCCACGCACGACCGGCCGGGCCTCTTCGAGGCGGCGCACGGGGGCACGCTCTTCCTGGACGAGGTGGGCGAGGTGCCGCCGGCGATGCAAGCCAAGCTGCTGCGCGCGCTGCAGGAGAAGGAGGTGCGGCGCGTGGGAGAGAACCAGAGCCGCAAGGTGGACGTGCGCGTGGTGGCGGCCACCAACCGCAACCTCGCGGCGGAGGTGATCGCGGGCCGCTTCCGGCAGGACCTCTACTACCGCCTGCGCGTCATCGAGCTGCGGGTGCCGCCCCTGCGCGAGCGGCGCGACGACATCCTCCCGCTGGCGAGGATGCTGCTGGCGGAGGCGACGGAGCGGCTGGGACGGAGGGTGACGGGGCTGTCGCCGGAAGCGGCGGACCAGCTCCTGCGCTACTCGTGGCCGGGCAACGTGCGCGAGCTGAGCAACGCGCTCGAGCGCGCGGTGGCGCTGTGCGAGGGCTCGCGGGTGGAGAAGGACGATCTCCCGGAGGAGGTGCGCGCGGCGCCGCCGAGCCTGCTGCCGGGAGAATCACCGCGGACGCTCGAGGAGATGGAGCGCGAGTACATCCTCGCGGTGCTGGCCCGGAACGGAGGGAACCGGGCGCGGACGGCGGAGCAGCTCGCCATCGGCGTCGCCACGCTCTACCGCAAGCTGAAGCAGTACGGAGAGCTCGAGCACCCCAACTGAGCTCCCCGCCGCTCGCGGGACTAATTCAAATACTTGTCGTTCGGCCGCTCGCTGGAGATGACGCGCAGGTGCCGCGAGCGCCCCTGCATCTGCCGCTGCAGCCGCCAGTGCTGGAAGCGCAGCCACAGGCGGCGGGGGCTGCCGCCGCGCACGTAGAGGAAGATGATGCCGAGCCCGAACAGCTCGGGGAGCTGGCTGACCCACCCGAAGCGCAGCCCGTTGAGCACGACGAACCCGGCGCCAATGCCCGCCAGGACGTTGCCGGAGACGGGGATGCCCCAGAAGTTCGCCTGCCCGCGCCCGATGGACAGGCCGTAGGCCACCCAGGCCATGGTGCCCATCACCCAACCTCCGGTGTAGGCGCCGGCCACGGGGACGAAGAGCCCCACCAGCACGGTGAGGACTCCGGCCAGCATCGTGCCACCCCACAGCACCTGCAGCAGGCGGCGCGAGCCCCAGCTCATCTCCAGGCCGCCGCCGATGGAGTACAGGGCGAAGGCGCCGAAGATGATGCCGAAGGGCTCGGTCTCGACGAAAGCGTAGGTGAAGGGCTGCCACAAGTGGAGGCCGGGGAAGACGGCCTGGGGCGAGAGCACCAGGAGCCTGCCAATCGTCGCCTGCGCCGCCAGGGTCAACACCGAGCCCACCACGAGCCCGATCGCCAGCTTGGCGGCCATGGATTCCACGCCAGCAAAGCCGAATCCACTACCGCCGCCAGAGCTTCGCATCGGTCGCATCACGTTCCTCCGCTCGGAACACCCGAGAGTCGTCCAAAGGTGGGGAAACGCGGCCCGCTTCGCAACCGTTTCCGTCCACTTCCGAGCGCGCTCAATGGGAAAGGGCGCCCATCCCCGTCCCGGGGAGAGCGCCCTCGAACCGACATCGCCACCGGAGTGTCCGGCTCAGGACTTATGGCGGTAGAACAAGGTGATGGTCAGGCAGTGGAACTCCTTGTCGGAGGACTGCGTGACGATCTTGTCCACCACGTCGACGTTCTGGTTCTCCTTGAGCCACTTGGTGATGTTCTCCCCCATGTTCTCGCGGTCGCGCGCGAGCGTGGTCGAGAACACCTTGACTCCCGTGAAGCTGATGACGCCCATTCCGACCCTCGTGTAGCCGAAGAGATTCCGCAGGTTTACCGCGAGTCTTGACGGCCATCAAGGAAACTGCCCGCAAGAAAACACCCCATCCTACCCGACAGGGTGGGCGAGGGGCCGGAGACGCTCCGCTCCGGCCTCCCCTCGAGGAGCTCTCAGCGCGCGGCCGCGGCGCGGCGGGCCTGGCAGGAGACCTCGTCCTTGCACGAGGGCCCGATGCCGTCCGGGTGGGCCCCCAGCGGCGTCTTGTCACTCTCCTCCACACCACACACCACGCACTTGCGCTTGCGGTTGCGGCGCTCGGCGCGCCGCTGCTCGGCGATCGCCTTGGCCCGCTCCCGGGCCGCCTTCGCATCCAGCTCGTTGCTCATCGTCATGTTCCGTTGGTCGTCTGGAGACCGAAAGGGGGTCAGAGCGCCTCGATCAACAGCGCGATGCCCTGGCCACCGCCGATGCAGGCGGAGCCGATGCCGTAGCGGGCCCCCCGGCGCTTGAGCTCGTAGGCGAGCGTCATGGTGATGCGCGCGCCCGAGGCCCCCAGCGGGTGGCCCACGGCGATGGCGCCACCGTTGACGTTGGTCCGGTCACGCGGCAGCCCCAGCTCCTTCTCCACCGCGAGGTACTGCGGAGCGAAGGCCTCGTTCACCTCGAAGAGCTCCACGTCCCCCAGCTTGCACTGGGCGCGCTCGAGCAGCCGGCGGATGGCGGGCGCCGGGCCGATGCCCATCACCTTCGGGTCGCACCCGGAGATGCCCCAGTTGACGAGCCGGGCAATGGGCGTGAGGCCGTGCTTCTCCACGAAGCTCCGGGTGGCCATCACCATGGAGCCCGCGCCGTCGCAGATGCCGCTGGCGGCGCCCGCGTGCACCACGCCGTCCTTCTTGAAGACCCTGGGCAGCTTCTTCAGGCCCTCCACCGTGGTGTCCGGCCGGTTGTGCTCGTCCCGGGCGAACTGCGTCTCGCCCTTCTTCGTCTTCAGCGTGACGGGGGAGATCTCCTGCTCCAGGCGGCCGGACTCCTGCGCGGCGGCGAAGCGCTTCTGGGTGAGCACGGCGTACTCGTCCACCTGGTCCTGGGTGAGCGAGTAGTCCACCGCGAGCTGCTCGGCGGTGAGGGCCATGGGGTTGCCCGTGTAGCTGTCCGTCAGGGCGCTCCACAGCATGTCCTCCATGCCGCCCTTGCCCAGCGGAATGCCGAAGCGGGCGCCACGGATGACGTGGGGCGCCTGGCTCATGGACTCGGTGCCACCGGCCAGCACGCAGTCGGCCTGCTCGGTGAGCATCATCTCCGCCGCCGTGACGAAGGCCTGGAAGCCCGAGCCGCACAGCCGGTTGACGCCCAGCGCCGGCACCGGTACCGGCACGCCCGTGCGCAGGCCCACGTGGCGCGGCAGATAGATGGCGTCCGCGCTCGTCTGCACCACGTTGCCGTAGATGACGTGCTGGATGGACTCGGGAGACACCTTCGCCTGCGCGAGCGCCGCGCGGGCCGACTCCACGGCCAGCTCCGTGGCGCTCAGATCCTTCAGTGCGCCTCCATAGGTGCCGAACGGGGTACGCTTGCCAGACAGGAAATAGATCTCTTCGGTCTTGGACACGCTCTTCATCGCGGGACGACTCCACACAGGCTGCAAAGATTCGTTCTTCCTACTCCCCGAAGGCGCGCCGTGCACGCCCCAGGTGCGTCAGACCGAGCGTCCGCCGCCCAGGAAGAGACCGGCGACGATGGCAAGGGCCACGACCGTCCACAACAACCCTTGGAGGTTCTGTCGTCGAATCTCCCTTTGACCTGCCCCCCGGTACCACGCCCGCCCGGCCCCCAGCCGGCCTTCCCAGGAAAAATCCTCCGTGGGAACGAGACCTTGGAGCCTCTCCTGGTGGATCTGGAGCAGACGCTCGACGGAGGCCTCCGCGACGCCCCCTGAGCGATAACGGCCGGGGAGCTCGAAACCCGGCCGCCGGTAACCGGCGGTGAGCACGAACCCCTCGGGGGCGAGCGGGGTGAGGAGATAGAGACGGGGCTTGCCGTCCGGCCCGAAATGGAGGGTGGCGAAGGTGTGCGCGCCGGGGTGGGCGAAGTCGTAGGAGCTCGTCCCCTTCTGGAAGCGGGGCTGCTCCACGTGGCTGCCGAGCGGGACGAAGCCGAGCGTCCGGAGCCGGTCCGCCAGGGGAGTGAGCCCGGCGGGCAGCGCCATCTGGCCCGCGGGGGCCTCGGGCTGGACGCGGACGCTGGCGGGGAAGAGGAAGAGGACGGCCCGCCAGAAATTGAGGAGCAGCAACTTCACGGCCATGCCCAGCGCGACGAGCACGAAGACGAGCTCGACGAGGACACCGAAGGCGGGGCTTCCCGGGGACATGGGGCGCGCACCCTACTGGGAAAATCCGGACACGGGGAGGGCACGGCAGCCAGCCAGCCGGGCGCTCCTCCCTCCCCAACGCGCCACTCCCGGAACTCCCGGGTCAGCCCGATTCCTCTCCTCGCGGAAACGAGGGGGGTCCACATGTCCATGCGTCTCCGGTTGATGAGCGGGGGTGTCCTCACGCTCTGCCTGTCCCTCCACGGTCTGGCCTGCGGTCCCTCGACGAGGACCCAGGACATCACCACCCGGAAACAGCCGGGTGGCGAGCTCTGCGGCGGAATCGCTGGCATCCCCTGTTCCGAGGGCAATGTGTGCGTCGATGACCCCCGGGACGACTGTGATCCGAGCCAGGGGGGAGCTGACTGCGGCGGTCTCTGCCGCAAGGCGAAGGAACGCCGGTGCACGGGCAGTGAGCCTGGTTTGAGCTACAAATCCCGGGAACCCTCGCTGTGCCCCACACTGCCCTTCACCTGCGGCAAGGACACCACGCCGTTCTCCAACGGATGTGGGTGCGGCTGCCAGGAGGGCAATGCTTGCAAATACGACGATCCGGACCGCACCTACGTCTCCACGGATCCCGCCGAGTGCGCGGCCATCCTCTTCCTCTGCGTCGAGGGAACGGTGCCATTCTTCGACAGGTGCGGCTGCGGCTGTGAAACGGCACCGTGAGGTGAGACACGGACCGGGGAGAGGGGAATTAGGCCCTACCTGGAATCCGAATCTACACTCCTCACCATGGACAGCACCCTGACGTTCGAGGCCGCGGGCGAGGCAACCTCGTCGCGGGCCCCTGCCCCGCTGCCGGCGGGCACCGTCATCGCCAGCCGGTTCACCATCGAGTGCCAGGCGGGCCGAGGCGGAATGGGCGCTGTCTACCGCGCCCACGACTCCCTGTCCGGCCAGCCCGTGGCCCTCAAGCTGCTGCACGGCAGTACCCCCGATGGCCTCCATCGCTTCCACCGCGAGGCCACCCTGCTGGACTCCCTGCAACACCCCGGCATCGTCTCCTACGTCGCCCACGGCACGACCGAGAACGGGCTGCCCTTCCTCGCCATGCAGTGGCTGGAAGGCGAGGTCCTCACCCTCCGCCTCAGGCGCCAGCCACTGCGCCCGGGGGAGACGCTGGCCCTGCTGCGCCGCGCCGCCGAGGCCCTCGCCATCGCCCACCAGCGAGGCATCGTCCACCGCGACATCAAGCCCTCCAACCTCCTGCTGCGCAACGGCCGCCCCGAGGACGTGGTGCTGCTGGACTTCGGCCTGGCCCGCAGCACCCTGACCTCTCCCTCCATGACGGCCAGCCACGCCGTGCTCGGCACCCCGGGCTACATGGCTCCCGAGCAGGCCTCGGCCCACACCCGCCTCACTCCCGCCGCCGATGTCTTCTCCCTGGGCTGCGTCCTCTACGAGTGCCTCACCGGCCGGCGCCCCTTCTCCACGTCCCACTTCGTCGCCACCCTCGCCAAGATCCTCTTCACCGAGCCGCCCCCGCTTCGCTCCGCGCGCCCCGGGCTTCCCGCCGCCTACCAGGAATTGCTCGAGCGCATGCTGGTCAAGAACCCCGCTCGACGGCTCCCGGACGCCCAGCATGTCGTGAGCGCCCTGGAGGAGCTCCGCCCCCGGCTGGAAGCGGAACCCGTCACGGAGCCACCCCGGCACACCCCGCCCCCTCTGGCGGGCGTGGAACAACAACTCTTCAGCGTGCTCCTGGCCGCGCCCCGCGGAAGAACCATCGGAGCGCCCGGCTCACGTGCGCCCCTGCGCGATTCCCTGAGCGCCCAGCTCGCCCCCCACGGCGCCCAGGTGGAGCTGCTCGCCAATGGCTCCCTCGTCATCACCCTGAGGGCCCTCCATGGCTCCGCCACCGACCCGGCCACCCTGGCCGCCCGCTGCGCCCTCTTGATCCAGGAGCGCTGGCCCGAGGCCGCCGTGGTGCTCACCACCGGCCGCGGCCAGTTCGACCAGCAATTCCCGGTGGGTGAGGCCATGGACCGCGCCGGCCAGCTGCTCCGCCAGCTGGAGCTGTTGCCTCCCCAGCTCGGCGCTCCGGTGCTGCTGGACGAGGTGACGGCGGGGCTGATCGGCTCCAACTTCCAGCTCACCCCCCTCCACCCCGGGCTCTTCCTGCTGCGGGGACTGCCGCCAGGCTCGGACGAGTCCCGGCCACTGATGGGCAAACCCACTCCCTGCGTCGGCCGCGAGCAGGAGCTGGCCCTCCTGGAGATGGCCTTCACCACCTGCGTGGAGGAGCCCTCCGCGCAGGCCGTGCTGGTCACCGCCCCCCCGGGGGTGGGTAAGTCCCGCCTCCGGCACGAGTTCCTCCGCCGCCTCGAACGCCACAAGCAACCCGTGCTGACGCTGTTCGGCCGGGGAGACCCCATGAGCGCGGGCTCGGCGGATGGGCTCATCGGCCAGGCCCTGCGACGGTTGTGCGGCATCACCGGCAGCGAGCCGCTCGGGCTCCGGAGGATGCGGCTGCTCCAGCGCATCAGCCAGCACCTGCCTCCCGCCCAGGTGCCGGATACGGTGGCGTTCCTCGGCGAGCTGTGCGGCGTTCCCCTCTCCGACGAGCCCGGCCCCAAGCTGCGTGCCGCCCGCGGCAACCCGCAGTTGATGAGCACCCAGATGAGCCGGGCACTGGCGGCCTTCCTCCAGGCCGAGTGCGACGAACACCCGGTCCTGCTCGTGCTGGAGGATCTCCACTGGGGCGACGTGCCCACCCTGCGGCTGATGGACGAGGCGCTGCGCGAGCTGGCCGAATACCCCTTCATGGTGCTGGCCCTGGCCCGGCCCGAGGTCGAGAAACTCCTCGCGAGCCATCCGGCGGCGCGGCGCATGCAGCAGGTGCCCCTGCGAGGGTTGAGCCGCAAGGCGGGAGGCCACCTGGTGCGCGAGGTGCTCGGCGAGGACGTGCCCGACACCCTCATCGGCCGGCTCGTCGAGCAGGCCGCGGGCAATGCGCTCTTCCTCGAGGAGCTCATCCGCGGCGTCGCCGAGGGCCGTGGAGACACCACACCGGAGACGGTGCTGGCCATGCTCCAGGCGCGCTTGATGCGGCTGGAGCCCGGAGCCCGGCGGGTGTTGCTGGCCGCCAGCATCCTGGGCCACACCTTCTGGTCCGGCGGCGTGCGCGCGCTGCTGGGCGAGGAGCACTCCACCCAGGAGCTGGAAGGATGGTTGCGACAGCTCGTGGAGTGGGAGTGGGTGGAGCCACGGCCCGCCAGCCGCTTCCCGGGCGAGGCCGAGTACCGCTTCCGGCACGAGCTGGTCCGGGACGCGGCCTACGGGCTGGTGCCCGACAGCCACAAGCCGGGGGGCCATCAGATCGCGGGCCTCTGGCTGGAGAAGGCGGGAGAGAGCGACCCGCGCGTGCTCGCCAAGCATGCCGCGCTGGGCCAGCAGCCCGAGCGGGTCGTCCAGCTCCACACCCAGGCCGCCGAACAGCTCTTCGAGCGCCATGACATGCAGGGCATGGAGCGGTGCATGGAGACGGCCCTGGGGCTGGATCCTCGCGGAGAGGCGTTGGTGCGGCTGCACGCGCTCCGGGCCATCTCGGCCTTCTGGATGGACGACTTCGCGACCCTGCACGAGGTGGGGAGCGCGGTGTTGCCCAGGCTGAAGCCTGGCGAGGCCCAGTGGAGCAACCTGCTCAGCGGGCTGTGCATGAGCCATGGCCAGAGCGGGCACAAGGAGCAGCTGCTCGCCCTCTACCGGCTGTTGCTCGACACCGAGCCGGAGCCGGAGGCCCGGAGCGCCTACCATCTGGCGCTGTGCTTCATGAGCAGCATGACGTGCTACGTGGGCGCCATCCCCGAGTCCAACGTGATGATGGAGCGGCTGGAGCGCACGGGGGGCGAGAGCATCG